>CAYNLJ010000339.1:0-2803 GCA_964398005.1 uncultured Caldithrix sp.
TTTTAGAGTTATTATTATCACCTTTTCCAGTTATTGCATATTCTGCAGCTATTATTAATTTACAAAGAGCTTTAAAAAAATCGTGTTAATTCATTAAATCCAGCTTATTTCCCGATTCCAAATTGCCTTATTTCATAGGTTTAATTATCTTAGAGAAAAAAATAACTTAAAATTAAGGTAGCAATTCAAATTTTCAATTCTTATATTACAAGAAATAGTTTCTCAAAGAGAGGAGAAAATTTATGAAGTCAATGCGTACCATTTTAATGCACAAAGGACATCAGGTTTACACCATCGACCCGGACGCTACCGTATTAGAAGCCATGAAAAAAATGGCAGAAAAAAACATCGGTGCCCTGCTGGTAATGAAAGATGACCGGGTGCTGGGAATTATTTCTGAACGTGATTGTGTCCGAAAAGTAGAGGTCCAGGGCCACAGTGCAAAAGATACGCCGGTTAAGGACATTATGACCAAGAATGTCTTATTCCTTGATATCTCAAACACCGCAGAAGAAGCCATGGCCATTATGATCAATAAACGTATCCGCCACCTTCCGGTTTATGAAAATAAAAAATTGGTTGGTATCATATCCATTGGCGACGTAGTTAAGGCCGTCATTGAAGATCAAAAGTTTACCATAGAACAACTGGAAAACTACATTATGGGTTCCTATTAAATTTTTCTACTGAGCCTTTGGGAGGAGGCCGGGGGAAAACCGGGGCGCTCTCTGAGCGCCTCATTTTTTCCTTGATGTTTTCTTACTCATTCCACTGTTTTAAATATTTTAATTCTCCATAAATAAAAAATTGTTAGGGCTTAATTCCAGTATGAACCCTGAACCAATAAACACAGGTTCAAAATCCGAGAAAAAATTTGAAAAATATCTTTCAATATTGTAAATATTAGAAACATTTTTTATCACCGTACTTTGGGAGGCGCCATGTGTAAAAAACTTTCCAGATTAATCATCTTAATGGCCACCATCTTTCCTCTTTTTTTGATGGCTCAACAATCCAACATTCCGACACCGGAAAAATTCTTTGGCTTTAAACCTGGAGCTGATCGTCAGTTATTTGATTATGAACAACTGATAAAGTATCTCAAAATTATCGATCAAAACTCCGACAGGGTCAAAATGGTTGAAGTGGGACGCACTCCGCTAGATAAACCCATTATGACCGTTTTTATTTCTGCACAGGAAAACATTAATCAACTTGGTGATTTAAAAAAGATCAATCAAAAACTGGCTTTAGACTGGAAACTTTCAGCAACAGAACAGCAGGAATTGGTAAACAGAGGTAAGGTCTTTGTCCTGGGTACACTTTCCATGCATTCCGGCGAGGTAGGCCCCTCACAGGCAGCACCATTAATCGTTTACCAGTTGGCAACCAGCCAGGATGCGGCCATTACTAATATTTTGAAGGATGTGGTTTACATGTTGGTGCCCAGTCAAAATCCTGATGGCATGGATATGGTAGTGCACCATTACTGGAAATACAAAGGTACCAAATACGAAGGTTCTTCCCTGCCCGGTGTTTACCACAAATACGTTGGACACGACAACAACCGCGATTATGTCACCCTTTCGCAAAAGGACACCCGCGCTATTGCCCGACTGTACAATCAAACCTGGTTACCCCAGGTCGTTGTTGAAAAGCACCAGATGGGTTCCAGCGGGCCGCGCTATTTTGTACCACCCATGCATGACCCCATTGCCGAAAATGTAGATGCTGCCATCTGGAACTGGAGCTGGATTTTTGGTTCCAATATGGTCAAGGACATGACGGCTGCCGGCCTGGCTGGCGTGACGCAACATTATTTGTTCGATGATTACTGGCCGGGCTCAACCGAAACCAGCAACTGGAAAAATTGCATTAGTTTGCTCACCGAATGCGCCAGTTGTCAGTACGCTACCCCAGTTTATGTAGAACCCACCGAACTGAGGGTCGGAGGCAAGGGCCTTTCGGAATACAAAAAGAGCATCAACATGAGTCTGCCCTGGCCGGGTGGCTGGTGGCGTTTAAGCGATATTGTACAGTACGAAATTGAATCTACCCTTTCCATTTTGAGAACGGCTTCTCTGCATCGGGCCGAAATTTTAAAAATGCGCAACGACCTTTGTAAAAAAGAAGTTGCCAGAGGCAAATCGGAGCCACCATACTACTTTCTTTTTCCTTTAAAGCAACATGATCAATCAGAGCTGGTGGCCCTGGTGCGTTTGCTTAAGGAACACAATATTAACGTCTTTCAAATCAAAAAGGATATTCAATTTGGTGAAGTACATGCCGGCCCTGGTGACATTATTGTGCCCTTAAGCCAACCATTCCGGCCTTTTATTAAAGAGGTTCTGGAAGCTCAGATTTACCCGTTGCGACATTACACTCCGGATGGGAAGATTATTAAACCATACGACATTACCAGTTGGTCACTTCCTCTCCATCGTGGGCTGCAGTACAAAACGATTAATGATTGGGTGGAAATCACACCTGAAGATTTGCAAGCGCTGGATTCTACTTTTGCCCTGGCTGTTCGGCCGCCTGCTTCCTTTAAATGGATGATCTTTAATGTTCAAAACAATGAAAGTTTTAAAGTTGCCTTTCATGCCTTAAAAAAGAACAAACGGGTCTTTCGATTAATCGAGAATACGACCATCGGAAACGTCCAGATACCAGCCGGTTCCTTTGTCTTGTCTGCGGATGCATCAGAATCAGTTAAACCTTTTCTCACGGTTTCTCCCATTTACACCAATCAATCCCTCGATCAAAATTCAATGACTGAACTTAAGATGCCCAGAATCGCCTT
>CAYNLJ010000340.1:0-2798 GCA_964398005.1 uncultured Caldithrix sp.
AAGCGTTCAATCGCAGCATCGATCTCTTTTGGCGGCATCAGGCTGTCCAGAATAAAGATCGTTTCGTAAATAGCCATAAGTACCTCCTTTGGTCTTAACGATTCCTCTGATTCTTCAGAGGAATAGGATTTGAGTTAATTATTTATTATTACAACAGCGGTGCAATTACCAATGCAACCACCGACATCAACTTGATCAAAATGTTTAACGACGGGCCGGCGGTATCCTTAAAAGGATCGCCTACGGTATCTCCAACAACAGCCGCTTTGTGCGCATCGGAACCTTTACCCCCATGGGCACCGGCTTCGATGTATTTTTTAGCGTTATCCCAGGCGCCACCGGCATTGGCCATGAATACAGCCATCAAAACGCCGCTTACCGTAACACCAGCCAGCAAACCACCTAACATCTCTGCGCCACCTAAAAAGCCGAACAGTACCGGAGTGCCAATGGCAAGCAGCCCAGGCACAATCATTCGTTTAATGGCTGCTGCGGTAGAAATATCCACACATTTGCGATAATCAGCCTCAGCCTTACCTTCCATCAAACCGGAAATTTCTTTAAATTGGCGACGAACCTCTTCAATCATGTCAAAAGCAGCATCACCAACGGCGCGTAAGGCGAAAGAAGAGAACAGAAAAGGCATCATCCCGCCAATGAACAGACCGGCCATTACATACGGATTAGACACATCAATATTAGTAATGCCTGCCGTTGTCATAAAAGCGCTGAACAAGGCCAGGGCGGTTAAAGCCGCACTTCCGATAGCAAAGCCCTTACCAATGGCAGCGGTGGTATTCCCAACAGCATCCAGTTTATCGGTGCGTTTTCTCACTTCCGGACCCAGTTCATTCATCTCAGCAATACCGCCGGCATTGTCCGCAATCGGCCCGTAAGCATCAACTGCCAGCTGAATGCCAATGGTCGAAAGCATCCCTAATGCTGCAATGGCAATACCATAAAGTTGTGCCTGATGATAAGCAACAACGATGGCGATGGCCAAAACAATCACCGGCAGCGCGGTACTCATCATACCAGTCGCCAGACCGGAAATAATATTGGTCGCTACTCCGGTTCTTGAAGCTTCGGCAATTTTTTGTGCCGGTTTGCGAGCTTCCGAAGTGTAGTATTCGGTCAAAATACCAATTAAAATCCCACCGGCTAAACCAGCCAATAAAGCAATGTAAATATTGGTTGAACCATCAGGCAAAAAGGCATCAATCACAAAATAAGAGAGAATGGCCATAATTAATCCGGCGCCAAATGTGCCGATATTCAAGGCCGCCTGTGGATTGCCCCCTTCTTTGGTCCGGACAAAAAAGGTTCCGACAATAGAAACCAAAATACCAAAACCGGCCAGTACAAGTGGCATTAAAACGTGTTCCAGACTCATGGTTGCCCCAATGACCATGGAACCAACAATCGCACCAACGTACGATTCAAAAAGATCGGCACCCATACCAGCCACATCACCAACGTTGTCGCCAACATTATCAGCAATCACAGCCGGATTACGCGGGTCATCTTCCGGAATGCCCGCTTCAACTTTACCGACTAAATCTGCACCAACATCTGCCGCTTTGGTGTAAATTCCGCCTCCAACACGCGCAAAAAGAGCAATCGAACTGGCACCTAAGGAGAAACCACTAATCACCGGCATTACAACGGTGGTCAAAGCGTTTTGATCTACGCCAAACAAATTGGCATAAATGGCAAACAAAATACTCAATCCCAAAAGTCCGAGCCCGGCAACACTCATGCCCATCACTGAGCCGCCGGCAAAGGCAATCGATAACGCTTTGTTCAAACTGGTGCGGGCAGCATTCGCCGTACGCACATTAGCAGCTGTAGCCACTCTCATACCAAAAAAACCGGCCAGCGCCGAACAGGTTGCCCCAATCACAAATGACAGAGCCACCAGCTCTGTATTTTTGTGCAGGTTTCCCAAAAAAAGCAAAACAGCTACAATTATTACAAAAAAGACAAGCACGCGATATTCGCGTCCTAAAAAGGCCATTGCTCCCTGACGGATATATCCCGCAATCCGTTGCATTTGCTCCGTTCCAGCGTCCTTTTTATTGACACTAATCGAACGGAATAAAGCAAACCCCAGAGCCAATATGGCACTTGCAATGGCAAAAGTAAGATTCAATTCCATGACTTCCCCTCTATATTAGTTCTGCTTCAAAAAAATTCCGGTTGAAGTCAGACATAGCCTGATCAATGCCTTTTTGAATCCAGGTAATAATCCCTTTCCTGGCCACAGGTAATAATTCCTGTAATTTTTGTAATTCAAGTTGACTGAATGGAGAAAGTACATACTCCGATGGATTTTCAAAATCGTTACCAATCCCCATTCTTAATCGAGGAAATGCTTCACTCTGGAGATGATAAATTATGGATTTCAACCCGTTATGTCCACCATCACTGCCCTTTTTACGAAAACGTAAAGTACCAAAGGGCAGTTGAAAATCGTCCACTACCACAATAATATTCTCCAAAGGTACCTGATATTGATCAAGCACCTGACGGACAGCCACACCACTCAAATTCATATAAGTCATTGGTTTAACCAGCATTATTTTACTGCCGTCTATCTCCAGGTCTGCAAAATAATAATCCCCTTTCCCGGGACGAAAGGGGATTTTATAAAATTCCTGAAAGTAGTCTAATAGAATAAAACCAATATTATGGCGAGTCAACTGATATTGTTTTCCAGGATTACCAAGCCCAAAAACAATGTACACGTTTCTGTGCTACCTTTATTCTTCTTCGCCTTCTTTAGCTTCTTTTCCTTT
>CAYNLJ010000341.1:0-2517 GCA_964398005.1 uncultured Caldithrix sp.
TAGCCATAGAAAGAGACGTGAACATCACCGGAACTGTTATCTGCATTTTTTATCATCAGTTGGGAACCGGACGATATGACATATCCTGGTGAAAAATTGAATTGCGTAGGCTGGGAATTTGGAACCCGCCAGGTTTGACGTATACGATCGCCAAGTTGTGAGTCACTCTGCATTAATGTAATGTCCAAGATTCCCGTATTCGGAGTCATAGGATGAATGATTACATTTGTAATTACCAGAACTTTTCCTGCTGGTACTGTAAAAACTCCCCCTCCGGTTCCATCAGGATTTCCGCTTTTAACAATTTGAGTTTGTCCTGGATTTGTGTATTCACCTAAGGATACCATTTGTGATGGCAGAATATGCAACTGTTGAGCGCACGCCGCCATTATCACGGAACTCACAATAAGAATGATTGCATTTGCAAATTTGGAGTTCATTGCGCTTCTCCTTTTTTCATTTAACTGACATTTGGATAAAATAATTAGTTACGATTCATTTATAGCCAAGCTAATAATACATTTTTAACTAAGACTAGTACATTTTTTAAAATTTTCCTGATTCAAGTACTATAATAGCTCTGTTGATTGACAGAATATTGAAAAAATTTACCTACCTGATACGCTGATACTTCATTCAGCTGAATAGATACATTAATTATATGCATTAGCACTTAGTTTAAACGTCTATTATTTTCATAAAACTTTTTCTACATATAGCCATTTTTTCAAATAGTAAAAAATTTTATGGTGGGGGTCGCTTCATAACGCCTCACTCTCTGTCTTTTGCTAAGGCAAGAAAAGCCTTAAAAGGACAATCACAATACGTGATTGGTTTTACCCCACTTACCTCCAAATGACTTTACTTTCATGAGCGGGTCAAGCTCCCCATAGTCAATTTTCAGCCCAACATTTTTTTCTGGCTATTTTTGTTTTTTTGCCAACTGAAGTTCAGAAAAATTCTGCTGGTCGATGTTTAGAATTTGATTGTAACGGAAAACAACATAACCAAGGGCCTTGTTCAGGGTCGATGGGTCAACTTTTTTCTTAACTGCCAGGTTTAAGAAAAACTGTTCCACTTAATTCGCTCCCATTTTTCCAACACCACATTGAAAAAATAAACTATCTGGGCTGATCCAGTGCATATAGGCCATGTCCGGAAGAACAGTTCGAATGCAAAAAGTAGGATCGCCGTTTGAAACCGAAATTATGGAAAACGAGTTTCTTACCTTTGTGATAATAATACAAGTTTTTTGTGCTCTACTTTTCCGTTTTAGGAGAGGAGTCAGTAAATTTGCCAAATCCTTTTATGCAGGAAGTTCGGTGTTATAAAGAGTAAGCGTAAGTTCCATCATAATAAAAGAATTAATAGTATGCAAATTTTTTTAGCGTTCTTACGTTGCCTTTGGCTTGAAATAACAAAATGCACAATTTGATAATTGAGTCTAGAATGACAAGGTCATTAAACTCCTATTTAGATATCTTTCTCTGTGTTCAAAAGCAAAATATTAAAAAATTAGAATTTCGAAAATCGAATTTTAATTAGGATACAAAGATGATATTTTCAAAAAATATGACTGCTCCGGAGGGTGCCGGAGCAGTCAAAAAGCTTCATTCTACCAGTCTGAGTCAGTTCAGCAAATTTAATCAGAAATGGACCTTAAGAAAGACCTTGAAACCACCGTAGGCCCGGGCAGCTGCATGGACTTGAACAGCTTGGCTTTTTCGATCATCAGTGCAAAGCCCTGTAACAACTCGTCTTTGGTAAAATTACAATGTCCATAACGCATGACAAACTGGTTGGTGTACATGATGCGACCGTTTTCAGGGAAAACCTTTTCTCTGTACATGCGTTCATGCCAGGCCGGCACAATGGGGTCGCCCACCGTGTGCATGGTAACAATCGGGCGGTTCAGTTCCCCGGTAGTGTCAAACATCTTTTTCAGGTTTTCCAGCGCCTGAGGATCAGCCGTAAAGCGTTGGACATTTTTGTTCAGGTACTGGTCGTCACCGGAACCGTGATAAACGCGATCCGAGTTGTCAAAAGGATTGCCGCCAATGCGCGCAACAAGATCATTGGTGGCAAACACATTGTACCACAACAAACCAATAATCGATTGGGCAATAGTAGTTGGATCAGCAGGATCAACCGGCACGCGGGCGCAGCGAATCAATTCCTGAGTCCGTTCAGGATAGTCCTGCAAAGCCTGAAGAATTTTGGGTAGGTATTTGGTTTCCCAGTTTTGCATGAGTTCATCAGGAATCTGAATCGCGTTGCCAGGCAGAATTCCGGGGAAGAAATAATCGAACAGCACGCGCAGATCGCCAACGTAATTAACTTGCGATTCCATGTCGCCTACCGGACCGCAGAGAGCTAAGCCTCCATCGTAAAGCTTTTTCATCTCCAGCGACTTGGCCGTAATCAGCCCGCCTTCCGAAACGCCGACCAAATAAACAAATTCAGGTTCTGGTAACAATTCCTCAAATTTGAATTCCAGCTCCACCAGATCAACGATTG
>CAYNLJ010000341.1:2527-2798 GCA_964398005.1 uncultured Caldithrix sp.
CGATTGCTTCCTGCACGGCAAAACCGTTTGCACTGAAACTGGTCGTAGCAAAGGCGTAACCCATGTCTGTAACCAGATCCGGCACATAAGTGCCATCGTTCAGTTTTAAATGCGATTCCGGAATTTGGACCGGCTCGGTTGGCGATACATAGCCATGAGCGTAAAGCACTAATTCGCCGTTCCATGTATCCGGCAGCCAGATTTTAAAAAGCGCGCCGGTGACCAGGGTACCTTCGTAAACGGTGTAACCTTCCATGCTTTGAACAGAAAG
>CAYNLJ010000342.1:0-2795 GCA_964398005.1 uncultured Caldithrix sp.
GCTTCTTCCAGTTTTGCCACTCCGATCAGTTACCAGACCAACATCATGGTTTACGGCCCCGGGCGCTACCGGTTCAAAGATTTCTTGAAGGCAGGTATCCCCATGCAGCTTTTCATTACGGCCGTATCGGTAACCCTCATCTATTTTCTTTATTTTTAAAGCAACCCAACCGCAACCAAAATTTGGCCACTGATCTACACAGATTTTCACTGATTTAATTATTTGGATCCACTAACACAGCGAAATGTTGAATGTTGAGTTTTGAGTTTTGAATGATTTTAAATTAAATCACCAGTGGCAGTGCCAGGACATAATAGGACTGCTTAATTTTAAAACTCCAAACTTCTCCCTTCTCCCTTCACCCTTCAAACTTTCTGGTTTTACAGAATTTCTTGAACTCAATTTTCAAATCTTGTAAAATGATCGTCTTTTAATTACTAAGCCGGGACGGATATGCAATTAAGTTTATTCAGTGTAGAAAACAGATCAAAAGAGTTATACCGCAAAAATCTGGCCGCCTTTCAACTGCAGGAGGCCATCTCCGAACTGAAACTCTGGCAGCGCTCGGTTGATGCTCCCAATACTCTTGATGCTAAAAGACAGGCGGTGCAGTTTATGTTGGAAAAGCTGACGCACCAGCCGCAAAACAAACTGCTGTTTTTAGCGCATCTGTACCAGAATTCGGAAAAGGTCAAAGAAATAGAGCCGCTATTGGAAGATTGGCGTTTTCTAAAAGAAGGAATTATCCGGGCCCTGGCCCACCTTTTGAAAGAACCTGAACAGTTCGATTTTATTTCAGAAAATCTGTCTCCCGCAGAAGTCTTTTTATTGAATCATCAATTTGAAAAAACGGTTGATGTAGTAGAAAAGTACGTGGCTAATTTTGGGGAACACGCCTTTTTACGACAACTGCAGGCTGCCGCTTATTCCAGACTAAATGATGAAAAACAAAGTCGTATTTGCTACACACTGGCCTTGTTTAACGATCCCCGCCAGTGCCGACCGGAATATTTCTGGCCCCGGGCTTTTAAAAACAAAATGAAGTACCTGCAAAATAAATTTTCTGATCCGGAACTGGCGCTTTTACACATGACGCTCTCTTTGTGGGAAGACGGCCATCTATATCTGGAACCTGAAAATTCCGCCTTTGAAACTTTTATTGAGGAAAAGGTTGAACGGGCGACGGGCAAAAATCGAACAGCAAACGAATCCTTCCTGCTATTTTTACATTATTTGTACCTGGCAGAGATGGAACGACTCAGGAGATTTGCCAAAGAACCATCGTCCCGACTTACAGCGCTGCGTCAAACAATGCAGGCTATCAACAAGAACTGGTACCAGCGCTACGAAAACAGTCTGCAAAAATTCCACATGCTTTAATAGTACCGGTTCTTGCATTTTAAAATATTCCGTATTATCTGCAAAAAGAGGTGAGTCTTGCTGGTAACTCACAGGAGAAAAATCTGAGAATTTTAAAGTTGCCTGAAAACAACAAAAGCATCACTTGAGCTGCCACCTGCGCTAAAAAATTTTGGGTGAAGGCGGTTGAAAAGCCTTCAACACTGAACGTGGCAGCATCAAGTGCATGCTGATGGTAGCAAATATTTCTACATTACGTAAAAAATTTACTTTAGTAAAATTAATTTCCTGGTTTGTGAAAAATCATTTATTTGCATCTTATAGAAATAGATGCCACTGGGTAAGCCTTTTGCAACCCATTGAACCTCATGTTCCCCGGCTGGCTGATAGCTGTCAACCAATCGTTCAATTTCCTGACCGGCGGTATTAAAAATGCTTATATTTACCGAACCAGATCTCTGCATATAATATTTGATGGTTGTTGAGGGATTAAATGGGTTTGGATAATTTTGAAGTAAGGCATATGTTTGGGGCCCCTGCAGATTTTTATCTGTTAAAGGAATATCCGTTGGAAAAGTAGTAGTACCGTAGTGATATGTAACCGGAACAAAGAATTCGAGAAGCAAAATGCTTTGGTCACTGTTTACCATCCGGAATCTGATCTGATCGACAATAACATCTCCTGATTTGATTGTAAAATATCCGCTTCCACTTCCACTACCAACGGAATAAAGGGGTGAACCGTGTGCCGCATAGTTTGGAGCAGGTGATCCGTCGCTGAAAGGTCGGGCAAAAATATGTACACCACCAGCTTCATCCGTAGAATAATCAAAGGTTATTTCTACATTTTGATTGAATGTAGAATATGCCGGAGAAGAGGGAGATAGTTCAATATTGGAAATTGAATGAGATGAAAAATGATATTCTACCGGAATAAAAAATTCTTGCAGCAAGACACTTTGATCATTGTTCAACATCTGAATTCTAAGCTGATCTACGGTAACATTCCCTGAATTGATTGTAAAGGAGGCGGTTCCGCTTCCGCTACCAACAGGGTAGTTCGGAGAACCACTCGCCCCGAAACCCGGAGCAAGTGATCCATCGCTGAATGGGCGTATAAAAATGCGTACGCCACCGGCTTCCTCCGTGGTGTAATCAAAACTGATATCTACATTTTGACCCAAAGCCAAAGATGCAGGCGAAGGCGGAGATAGTTGAATATTGGATACTGAATGAGCAGCAAAATGATACTCCACAGGAACAAAGAACTCAAGCAGTAATTGGCTTTGGTCATTGTTAAGCATCTGAAATCGAATCTGATCAACCGTTGTATCGCCTGACTGGATTGTGAATGTTGCCGTTCCACTGCCACTGCCCACAGCATAAGTCGGTGATCCACTGGCTGAGTAATTAGGGGTCAGTGATCCCCCGCTAAA
>CAYNLJ010000343.1:0-2795 GCA_964398005.1 uncultured Caldithrix sp.
TTCACAAATACCTCTGGGGCAAGTACCAAAAAGGGAGTAGTCAGCTTTACACATCGGCTGGCGTTGGACACTGGTTTCCATTTCGTCTGGGCTGCCCACCTGAAGCACCGATTATCGTTTTAAAGAAAGCCTGAATGTTTGGCGGTTAATCGGCTACTGGTAAATTCCCGGGCAATCTCTCAAAAATATTGAATTTTGAATGAAATTGGTAGAATATTCATCCTCAAGCCGACAGCTGGTGCAAAAAAAATTTCAAATTTCCTGAATATTACCTAATTTTCCAAATCGAAGGAGAAGGACACAATGAAAAAGAAGGAAGCACAAACTTCAATCAAAATTCATCCGTTGATTAAACAACGCTGGAGTCCCAGAGCCTTCTCGGAAAAGCCGGTAGAAGAAGAAAAGCTGACCAGCCTTTTTGAGGCCGCACGTTGGTCTGCCTCCTGCTTTAATGAACAACCGTGGCGTTTTGTCGTGGGCATTAAAGGTAAGGGTTCTTCTTATCAAAGAATTTTTGACTGCCTGGCTGAAGGTAACCAGCTTTGGTGCCAATACGCTCCGGTGCTTATTTTGCTGTGTGCTAAAAAGACATTCACCCACAATCAGAAAGACAATAAGTGGGCCTTTTACGATTTGGGACAGGCAGCAGCTTACATCTCTTTTCAGGCCATGGCCGAGGGGTTGTACGTCCATCAAATGGCCGGTTTTGATCCGCAAAAAGCAAGAAACGCGTTTAATATTCCGGATGATTTCGTTCCTTTTACAGTAATGGCTCTGGGTTATTTAGGTGATCCAGATATTTTACCCGATAATCTGAAAAAAAGTGAATTAGGTAGCCGGCAACGTATCCCAATGAAAGAAATTGTGTTCAGCGAGAATTGGGGTCAACCTTTCATTCCCGGAATTTAGCCAATGGAAAAAGACAATCTTTATTTGAATTTTGTTTTTGTTGCCATTTTACTTTTTTTATTAATTATAATTGGCATTTTAGGCTACAGTACCCTTGAAGGCTTGAATTGGCTGGATGCCCTTTACCAAACGATTATTACTCTTTCCACGGTCGGCTTTCACGAAGTTTCGCCGCTGAGCCCGGCGGGCAGGGTTTTCACCATTTTCGTGATTTTTTCCGGACTGGTGATCATCGCTTTGCTTTCCGGAAGTGTAACCACATGGTTTGTTTCATCTCAAATATTAGCTAAAAGGAAAATGCAAAAAATGAAGAACAAAATAGCCTCCTTAAAGGATCATGTTATCCTCTGCGGTGGTGGGGAAACAGGCAAGACGGTAATCCGCGAACTGCTGCAGGCTAAAAAGCCTTTTGTGGTCATCGAACAAAAACCGGAAATTGTAACGGAGCTTAAAGATCAGTTCCCTGAATTATTAATCATCGAAGGTGATGCCACCAAGGATGAAGTTCTGGAAGAAGCAGGTATTGCTTCAGCACACGGCTTAATTACCACCATGCCAGTGGATGCGGACAACCTGTTTATTGTTGTTTCTGCACGTAGCCTCAACCCCAATTTAATCGTCATTTCCCGCGCGGTGGACCCACACACGGAGTCGAAGCTTTACAAAGCCGGAGCCAATTATGTTATTGTACCCAATGTGTTAGAGGGGTTGCGTATGGCCTCGGTTTTACTCCGTCCGACCCTGATCAGCTTTCTGGAAATCATGATGTCCAACAATGACATGTCACTGCGCCTGGAAGAAGTTGCCCTGCCGGATGATTCCAACCTTGTTGAAAAAACATTAAGCGAAGCCAGAATACCTCAGCGAACAGGATTGATTGTTATTGCCTTAAAAAGAGCCAAAGATTCCCAATGGATTTTTAACCCGGTCTCTTCAACAATTTTGCACAAAAATGATCGCTTGATCGTGTTGGGCGATGAAGAACGGATTGAAAAATTGCATGCGCTTTTAAAGGAGTGATCCCATTTGGCTCCGGATTTCCCCATAATTGACAAACAGTTTCAATTTAGATGCACCCAATGCGCAGATTGCTGCAGCGGTGATCAAACCGTGCTACTCAATCTCTATGATCTTTACAAATTAGCCCATTACTTAAAACTGCCAAACACCGGCCTGCTTTTTGAAAATAAAATTCTTGTGCTAAAGCGCGATGAAGAAAACCGGGTTTACCGTCCGCAAATCCGCTTTAAAACAAAACCCTTCAAATTCTGCCCTTTTTTAACCAATGAATGGACCGAAGAACAAAACATTAAGGGTTGGTGCCAATTACATCCTGATGCCAAACCTTTGGTCTGCTCACTGGCACCTGTGGGTGTTCGATTTGATGCCCAAAAAGACCAACTTGATTTTTTACTGGTGCCTCCGACCACAAAATGCCCGGGATTAAAAGAGGCGCATGTTCAATCGCTGGAGGCCTACTTGCAGCCCTACACAAAAGAGATTGAATGGCAAACGATCTTCTTTAAAATTCTGGAAATTTGTAAATCAAAAAACTGGAACGTTGAGGATTTCAAAGAACAATTGTACAGCTTTTCGGTTGCCGAACCCTTTGAAAATATTTTAAATGAATTGCAAAAAAAATTTTTAATCCCAAAACACCCAATATTTTAATGGCCAATCAAACCATTTTTCAGAACCTTTTCACCCTTGTTCCAGTTTGCGAATGAGCCACATTTCAAGAGCCAGCATTAATAAAGCCAATATTAAAAACAATGGCCATAATTCCTGACCGATTCTGGCTTTAAGTAACTCTTGCGAGTTAAAATCTGTTGCAGAAAGTTTAATCAGATCCGGGCGGATTAGGTCCAGTTTAAGGAATGGCTCCT
>CAYNLJ010000344.1:0-2793 GCA_964398005.1 uncultured Caldithrix sp.
AAATATTTTAAAAATCGACAAACAGGATCAAATCGTTCTGGCCCGCTACACCAATGGCACAACGTTAATCATTGTTCAATATGCCGACGCCTCAAAAGCACATCAGATTTGGAACGATTTAAATCAAAAACATTTTCCGGAACTTAAAACGAACCAACCAATTTTAAAACAGCAAACCTGGCTGCAATTTCATTTTCAGGCACCATATCTAATTGTGATAGCCAATGATCAATCGCCTGCAGCATTCGAAGGACTATCAAAGCAGGTTGTACAAAATTTAAAATAGGGGAGGCAACCATGCCTGCTCACATTTCAAGAAGAAAGTTTTTAAAAACCGGTGTAGCTGCCGGATTGGCATTTTCTTTGCCCCTCACCGAACCTTTATTCTCAAAATCAAATAATGCCTCCAAATCAAAAGTCGTTTTGATTCGCCGAAAGGATTTGTTTTCTTCCAAAGGGCGGCCACGCCCGCAAGTGGTTCAGGAAATGCTCGATGAAGCATTGCTGAAATTAACCGGCAAAAGCAATATTACCAAAGCCTGGGCCTCCATCGTAACCCCAAAAGACATCGTCGGCATTAAAAGCAATGTCTGGCGTCCATTACCCACGCCCACCGAATTGGAACAGGCGATCAAACAGCGAGTGCTGGAAGCTGGAATTGACGAAAAAAATCTGGCCATTGATGACCGCGGCGTATTAAACAACCCCATTTTTCAAAAGGCTACGGCATTGATTAATACGCGTCCCATGCGCACCCATGCCTGGGCTGGCGTGGGCAGCTTGATTAAAAACTACATCATGTTTGTACCCAATCCATCACACTACCATCCTGATTCCTGCGCCGACTTGGCCACTATTTGGAAATTACCAATTGTTAAGGACAAAACCCGCTTGAACATTTTAGTCATGTTTACGCCCCTGTTTCATGGCATAGGCCCGCACCACTTTAACCCGAAATTCACCTGGCGTTACAATGGTTTAATCGTCGGTTTTGACCCGGTCGCCGTAGACGCCACCGGTGTGCGCATCATTCAGAACAAACGGCGACTCTATTTTGGTGAAGACCGCCCGATTAATCCGCCGCCAAAGCATATTTTTCTGGCTGAAACAAGACACCATCTTGGTTATGCCGACCCGCAGAAAATTGAATTGATTACCCTCGGCTGGCAGGAAGAATTATTGTTGTAAAAATGGAAGGTAAAGGATGCACAAACAAAAAATGTAGCGCAACTCTCCAGAGTCGATTTGCCAAACGGTCATGTAAAAATTTGTTTGTAGCTTTAATCTCGATCTAAAGATCGAGTTACGTCCGCTACCGTCATTCAAAACTCTTGCTTCAGCGAGGTGAGAAATCCCATGCACACCATCATGTCATTCCGAATCCCCGATTCATCGGGGTGAGGAATCCCAAACATTATTAAAACGCATTACCACCGTGCCGGGCGTAAGGGCTCAAGCATTTTCGAACAAGATTTTACTTTAAAGAACAATTTCTTAATAGAACATCGTAGATGTTCTATTATTGTAGAAAAAAAGAAATATAAAATTTATTCATCCTTGTAAGAGGATGAATAAATTAATTGTTTTGTTTGCTATTCGCAAAGAATTAAATTCATCTTCTCTGAAGATGTTTAAAAGATACATGGAATTTTAATGCTACAAAAATTGCTCATCTACGATGAGCCTTAACGATGCAAAGAAATTCACGATAGAGAATGATGAACATAGCCCACATTTTTAACTGTAGGCAGCAAAGTTGCAACCCAAAAAGTTCATGAAGGATTAATTTGCTGTTTACCCTCACCCCTAATCCCCTCTCCCAAGAATGGGAGAGGGGACTAAAGGGGTGAGGGCTGAATTTTTTTCATATTAAAAAAATGGAACAATCCCTCAACCATCTCTCCGGGACGGAATTTTGACTTTAGTGCGTTATATTTCTCACCAATGAATTGGTGGGCTATTTTCAGTCAATCCCTTCTGGATTTTTTTACATGAAACACCCAAAATGTAAATTAAAAGGTTACAGAAATTGGTTCAATAACTGCGGAAAACAGAAAATGATGTTTCCCCATTGCCTTTCTTAAACATCTTTCCCCCATCACTGCATTACTTTGTTACTCCTTTACCTTGTCACTTCGTCACCTTCTTTCCTCCATCCTTTAGGTATCCGAAAGAAAAAAATCATCATCTCTGCCGTTAAATAAATAAAAGCGATGAGGTAAACAACAAAAAGAACCCAAAAGGCATTGCCCAACCGCGAAGCATGGTAATAATTAACCTGAATAATCAGGTAAAACAACCCTACTAAAAACAAATTGGTAATCGTTGCCAACCACAACAGATAATTCTGAACTTTTTTAACGGTAAGGTTCCTTCGTCCGCCAGAAAACCAGTAATCCCGGTTTGGAATGTTAACCAGCTCTTTAGGGAAAGAAGCTAAATTTGTAATGATCAACTGAAAAAGTCCGCTGGTAAAGATTAAAATAATCATGCTTAAGAACAGAAACCCAGTCTTACTTGTCCAATTATCGGCTTCACCCAACGCATTAAAATGGAATGCAACTTTATCAGGTAAGAACGGCCAGTAATAAATCAGCACCAATAAATAAATTGCCATTAAGGCCCATATAGAAATGGAAAAAAATTTTACTCTATTAAAAGGCATTTTTCACCAATTGATTACGTCCCCGGGAATGTCGATATTCACCGGTTGGTTAATATCGTAACTAAAAATCTTTTCCGGATTTGTTAATCGCACCACACAAACTTCCTTGATTCGGGAAATAGGCACCA
>CAYNLJ010000345.1:0-2782 GCA_964398005.1 uncultured Caldithrix sp.
AAATGTGCGTTAGCCGAAATAATCTATTGGCTTTATACGTTCACGAAATTTTAACCAGAACTTAATAGGCTAATGTTGAACAATCTACAAATATGTTGTTCTCTTAAAAATAAATCTACAAAATTGTAACAATCATATTTATGATAAAAGTAATAATTAAAATATTCTTCAGAGAATTATTTAAAAAGGTTTGTAGTTCGAGTTTGAAAATCTTAATGGATAATTAACTGTTTTTATTAATAATATGGTATGTTACTTGTTCAAAGGACAATAACTCTTTCAGGGAGTAATGGTTTTTTGTTATTTGAAATCCACTCGGAACTCATGATTTTGAAACTAAGATTATCCGATTTTTTAAAACGCTGAAAATTAAAAATCGGCAGATTAATGATTAAAATACGACAAAAATGTTAGGCTATCATATCAATAATACATTTTTGTTTGATAAAAAATGTCTGAAACACAGGAAAATCAATAATTAAATCTTTGGCATGACAATTGAATAGAAATTGCCTCTATTTTTAACCATCATGGAGGTAGTCTGATGCAAAGAGTAATTAAGGGCTTGTTAATAATACATTTTTTTCTGGTTCCCAAATTAGTGTTTGCTTCAAATAATGTAACACTGGATACAGGAGCCACTGCCTGGATGCTTACCTCTACGGCACTGGTATTATTAATGGTTCCCGGGCTGGCAATGTTCTATTCCGGATTGGTACGTACAAAAAACGTGATTGGGACTATCATGCATTCTTTTGTGGCCATGGGAGTCATGACACTTTTATGGGTAAGTTTTGGTTATGCGATGAGTTTTGGCCACAATGTTTTAGGAGGCTGGTTTGGCTGGAATTGGGACTATCTGTTTTTAAAAGGATTAGATGACTCCATTTTAAAGGAAGGTGTACCTGAATATGTATTTGCCATGTTTCAGGGTAAGTTTGCCATCATTGCACCGGCATTAATTGCCGGCGCTTTTGCTGAAAGAATTTCATTCAAGGCCTATATTATTTTTATTTCATTGTGGGGTATTTTTGTCTATAATCCAATCTGTCATTGGGTGTGGGCATCGGACGGTTTTTTGTTTAATCTGGGGCCAATCGGAGCCATCGATTTTGCCGGAGGTACAGTCGTTCATATTTCAGCCGGAGTTAGTGGATTGGTGGCCGCTATCTACCTTGGTCGTCGCCGGATTTATCGCAATGAACCTATACCTCCCAGTAATTTAACAATGACGATGATTGGAGCCGGACTATTATGGGTTGGGTGGTTTGGTTTTAATGCCGGCAGTAGTGTTTCCAGTAGTTTAAAAACGGCCCAGGCTTTAACCGTAACACAGATTGCCGCTGCGTCCGGTGCCTTTTCCTGGATCATAATTGAAACCATTCATCAGGGAAAGGCGACCGCTTTAGGGTTTGCCAGTGGAATCCTGGCGGGTTTGGTGGCCATTACTCCGGCAGCCGGAGCGGTATTACCATGGGCAGCTATCATCATTGGATCCATTGCTTCCCTTCTGTGCTATTATGCCATCATATTAAAGTCGCAAATTGGTTACGATGACAGCCTGGATGTGTTTGGAATCCATGGTATAGGCGGAATAGCAGGCGCCCTTTTTCTAACTTTTTTTGTTCGAAAAGATATGTTGTTAGAAGCCGGCAAAACGATTCATGGATCCTGGAGTGTCTGGCAACAATTTGGCGTTCAATTTTCGGCCGTTGTGATTGCCATCCTTTATGCAGCCATGGTTACATTTATTATATTGTTTATCGTTAATCGGATTTCCCCTCTACGCGTTACCCAAAAAGAAGAGATGGCAGGGCTGGATCATACGTTTCATGGCGAGCACGGCTATGGCATGCTAAATCCCAATTAGGAGGAGATGATTATGAAATTAATTACGGCAATTATACGTGAAAACCAATTGGATGAAGTAAGAGAAGCCTTAATTGCCAACGAGATCACACGTATTACTGTAACCAGAGTTTCTGGCAGAGGGCGGGAAAGAGATGTAGATATTTATCGTGGCCAACGGGTAATGCCAAACCTGTTCCCGCGCATTCGCCTGGATATTGCTGTAAATGATGAGTTTGTAGACATTACTGTCAACAGTATTATCGAAGCAGCACGTTCAGGTGATGTCGGTGATGGTAAAATATTCATTACACCTCTGGAGGAATGCATTCGCATTCGGACTGGTGAAAGAGGGGGTAAGGCCATTTAGGATAAGAACGAAAATACTTTTGACCGTCCATAAAAGATTCCTTTTTTTGCGTCTTGTTAAATTTTTCATTAACATCTTTTCTTTCATGTTCTTTTGTTCAATTTTAATGAGGAGAGAAAAGGAGATGCGAAAATTCTTTCTGCCTTTTTTAGCGGCCATTTTGATGGCTAATGTCAGCCTGGCTTCTGACAATACCTTTTATGTGAGTCCGGGCATCGGAATTTCCTGGGATTTAAAGGGGAATTTTACGATTAGTCCCAAGCTGAGCGTCGGTTATCTGGAGAATGGCAATTTTTACAATCTTACCGTGGGGCGTAATTATGTGCAGGTCAACGACACGACACCCTATTACTACCTGGAAGGTCAGGCAGGTGTTTTGTCTGAACCAATGGAATTCAGAAAAATTCAGGTCTTTAGCGGGGTTGGTCTGGGCGTCAATTATTACCCCGGACGAACGGATCGGTCGTTGGCTTTTCGCGCCTCGGCTTTCAGCGGTTTTGGCACCTTTTTGAAAGCCACTGTTACCAGTGACCCGCAAAATCGCGCCGATTTCAGCCTGGAAGG
>CAYNLJ010000346.1:0-2780 GCA_964398005.1 uncultured Caldithrix sp.
TACGAAATGAACGGGCAACATCGGCCAGTCCTTTCAGGCGTTGATTTTTCATCTCGCTCACCAGGAAATCAATGGCATAGGCATACTGGTCATAATCTGGCGTAATTTTTTCACCCATTGTACCTAATTCCACGCGTTCCTCAGCAATTTCTGTAATATACGAATCTGGCTGCAATTTTGCCAATTCACGATAAATTTCAGGAAAACGTTTAACATTAAAAACGGATATTACTGTATGTATGCCCAGAGTAAGATTGGAGTAATGTTTCAACCGATTCAGTTCCTGATAAGTTTTCAAGGCCCGTTCCCAATTACCGGGATAGCCACGAATTTCATCATGCTTTTCGCCAATTTCATCCAGAGAAAGGTTGATGATGACTTCAGATTCCGGACAGGCCTGCAATATGGCTTCCACCCGTTCAGGAATGACTTTGTAAAGACTACCATTGGTCGGGATATTAATGATGGCCGGTTTTGAACGATGGTAAATCGCCTTAGCCACCTCCACAATATCTTTTCTTAAAAAAGGTTCTCCTCCACTAAGCGTGAACCAGAAGGGCGCCTGTCCCACGGTCGCAAAAATTTTATCATACTCATCTGGAGTTAAATTGTCTACTTTTTTTAAATAAACATTACAGGTTGCACAGCGTGAATTACAGGAATAAAGTAAGCTCAAAGTGAAATTAGCCGGTAAGGGCGGTCTTCCCATCGCGAATTTGTAAAAGCTTTTATAAAGCGGCAATTTAGAAAGTAACTGTATTTTTTTTGAAAACATGCCCAGCCTTGTATTTGGATCACTTATTAAAATTTATGGGAAGACTCCCCCTCTTAATTGCAGCTTCTTTTCCACTCCCTTTAATTTCAGAAAGACGAGGTGTTTAGCAATCTCTTCCTGCAAACATAGTTTACCATAAAAGTTGTTACGTTTATGTCTTCGATTATCGTACTAAGGTCAATAGTCTTGATTTACCCGATCCACCATTACTTAAAAGACAAACGTACTTTCCTGAAGGCAAGGTCTGCTGGTGATTGTTTAAGCCATCCCAGTACAACCGATATTCCCCGGCACTTAATATTCCTGAAAATAAATCACGAACCAGACGTCCCTGAATATCATAAATTTTTACATTTACCGTTTGTGCCCCAATTTCAGCCGGAGGGTTCACAGTAAAAACGATCGTAGTGCTGTTATTAAATGGATTAGGATAATTGTTTAATAATTGCATTCCCTGCGGTATCTGCCCATTTACAACGCGTGTGAGACCTTGAGGGACAAAATCAACCGACAATTTACCGACCTCATTTCGACGGCCACTGTAATCAATTTGCATCAAAAAGTAATAATAGGTATTTCCGGGCAATACGTCGTTGTCAAAATACTGATAGGTGGCACCAGCACTTGAATTTCCCAGACCTTGTAACTGATCACTATCCAGATAAGATGCTACAAGGCTTTTACTGTTTTCGGTCCCCTGGGATCGCCAAATCTCAAATCCAAGATTTTCCAGTTCGCTGGCGGTTTGCCAGGTTAACATTACACCTGTGTCTTCTTTCTGATATTCAAACAGGGTCAGGGTAACTGGCAAAGAATTATCGCTGGAAACGGAACCAAGGGTGAATTGGGCAAAATTGTGCAACTGCCCGGCGATACCACTAACCGTGATCTTGTTATTAATCGGATCTACGGTTTGGCTAGTTCCTGCCAACTTCCAGGCTTTGAGGTCGTCATCCCAGTAGGCAATTCTTAAATCCGCTTCATTGTTTATGGAAGCCCATTCTGAAAGGCCATCGTAATAAAAATCTACAGTGCCGTCATAAGCAGAGGCAAGCGTTCTGACGGTGTAGAATCCCTTTTGGGCGATATGATGAAGCGCCCCGTTTACACTACTCACACTACTTCTATTTTGATTATTACCATGATTGTAAAAAACCGAAGTTAACCCGCCGCTAAATCCACTTTGAAAATCAATTACAACTTTTCCTGAATAAAAGCTAACAGCTGCCGGATCACCGCTGGCAATTACCTGTTCTTCAGCCTGATTATTTTCCCACCAGGCTAATTGTCCTTGAATTGAATTGCCGGCCTCAACTGCATTTTGTGCCGTGCCAATGATATCCATGTCTCCATCGCCATCAAGATCCTTTGGCGTTACAAAATAGGCGTAAGTAAAATTATTATCGATAGTATGTTCGGTAAAATTCTGGGCTCCATCATTCTCAAACCAGACGACCAGGTTATCATCATCTGCACAGGCTACCAAATCCAGATCATCATCACCGTCCAGATCAACCACCTGAACATTGCGTGAGTGGGTAAAACTGGTGCGCACCGTGAACATACTGCTACCGAACTGGCCGCTACCATTATTTGCCCACCAATCAATGGTACTCGTTTTGTAACCTGCGCCAATTAAATCCTGATCACCATCGCCATCCAGATCCGCCGCTTGTGCGTCATTGCCACCATAGGTAGTTCTGATGACTTCCTGCTGGGAAAAACTGGTTAACGAATTTTGCGCCCACCAGCGTACATCTTCATTGGTTTGCGGGTTTAAATCCAGAATATCGGTCCAGGACATACCAGCAATATCGAGGTCACTGTCACCATCAAAATCGGCTATGGCAATCCCTGCGGGAGAAGCGTAATTGATGATCTGGTGCTCTGTAAAATTGGCACTCCCATCATTCTCAAACCAGCGGATATAATCACCTGGTAATCCATTCCCAAGACCGTATTTCTGTCCTGCTGCATCTCCCATACCATCGACAATATCCAGATC
>CAYNLJ010000347.1:0-2779 GCA_964398005.1 uncultured Caldithrix sp.
AATCAGCTTTAAATACTTCTCAATTCCCAATTCCTAATTACTCTTCTCCTTCCTCCACTCAATTCAAAACTCAAAAATCAACATCCAAAATTGTTTTAAGAAGATTAGCTTGTCATATTTTCATACTTTTGCTTCAAAATTACAATTTGTCTGTCACATTGGCATTGGCTTCAATTCCTCATTTGTGGACATATTTTTTTAACTCTTTTAAAATCAATAATTAATCCTGTTTGGCACGTGGTTTGTATTAAATAAAGCGAAAAACGAAACAATCAATGAAAGGAGGGATGAACAATGACTCTAACAAGAATGTGGCAAGTAGATCCCTGGCGCGAGTTAGATCGCATTCAGGATGAGATGAATCGCCTTTTCCGCGATACTTTTGGTCGTGTGGCTGTTCGTCGTTACCCGGCCATCAACATGTGGGTTAAAGATGATGAGGCCATTGTAACGGCTGAATTACCCGGTTTTGATCCTGACAAACTGGAAATTACCGTGCTGAACGACGAACTGCACATTAAGGGCGAACGCAAGTTGCCGGAACCGGAAAAGGAAGTAACCTTCCATCGCAAAGAAATCGATGTTGACAGCTTCCAGCGTACCATTGAACTGCCGTTTGCCGTGGAAAATGACAAGGTAGATGCTAATTTTGACCGTGGTGTGTTAACGATTACTCTACCACGTGCCGAAGCTGATAAACCTCGTAAAATTCAGGTGAAAACAAAATAAAAGATGAAAGGAGGTGAGGACTATGGCAGACAAAAAAACTTTGCAGAAACGTGAAACTGAAAAAATGGAAAAAGTAGAGAGAACCCGTGATCGCAAAGTCTTCGTACCGGCTGTAGATATTTACGAAACCAATGAAGCCATCGTGCTGGTGGCCGAAATGCCGGGCGTTGATGAAAAATCCATAGATGTAACCCTGGACAATGATGTATTGACCTTACGTGGTCGTGTCGATTACAAAGTTCCGGAAGGTTACGATTTAATCTACAATGAATATGAAATCGGTGATTATGAACGTTCCTTTACGGTGAATGAAGTCATTGATGTGGACAAAATCGAGGCTGAATACCACAATGGTGTATTGACGGTTACCTTGCCAAAGGCTGAACCAGTTAAAGCCAAAAAAGTTCAGGTTAAAGTAAAATAACCTGAAACGAAAGGAGGTGAGGAGTTATGGCAATCCGCGATCTGATTCAGACCAATTTTCTCAAAAAAGGTCTGCCAATTCGCCGTGAACGTGAAGAGATGTTGAGTCCTTTCTACAGCTTGCAGAAGGAAATCAACCGGATCTTTGACAACTTCTTCAATGAAATTACTTCTGAACGGTTCTTTGGTGATGGCATGGAATCCTTCATGCCTAACGTGGATGTCAAAGAAAAGGACAAAGAAATCCTTGTAACCGCTGAACTGCCGGGCATGGATGCAGATGACATCGAAATCAATGTTTCGGACGACGTGCTGACTCTGCGTGGCGAAAAAAAGGAAGAAAAAGAAGAAAAGGAAGGCAACTACTACCGTCGTGAATGCTCTTACGGAAGCTTCCATCGTGATATTCCTCTGCCGGTTGAAGTTGATGCGGACAAGGTAGAAGCTGAATTCAAGAAAGGTGTGCTTAAAGTACGCTTGCCAAAGAAACCGGAATCACAGCGGAAAGCCAAAAAGATTCAGGTAAAAACCAAATAATCAAATGACGCACATACTCCTCCTCAAAGCAAAAGGCCGGCAGTTCTGTCGGCCTTTTGTGTATGTTCCAAAATATGGAGAACCATGAAACAGCTGAAACATGGCTGTAAAAATTAGAAAAGGAGGTGAATTGGAATGAAAAAAGATTACTATGAAATTTTAGGTGTCAGCAAAAACGCCAGCACCGATGAAATCAAAAAAGCCTATCGGAAGCTGGCGGCCAAATACCATCCGGACAAAAATCCCGGTGACAAACATGCTGAAGAAATGTTTAAACAGGTCAATGAAGCTCATTCGGTGCTGACTGACCCGGAAAAGCGTAAACTCTACGACCGCTTTGGTGAAAACTGGAAACAATTTGAGAAAATGGATGAAAAAACACGTCAGCAGTATGAAAAGTACCAGCAGTATCAACAACAGGGCAGCTATGCCGGTGCTGGCAATGGCCAACATTTTGAATGGGACTTTGAAGACCTGTTTGGCGATGCTTTTGGTTCTGGCTTTGGCGAAGACTTTTTCAGTACTATTTTTGGCGGGAGAAGAAGTTCGCCCTTTGGTCGGAGCCGTCAAAAATCATATGCAATGCCTGGGCAGGACCTGCACGCGGAACTGGAAATCAGCCTGGAAGAGGCGTACAATGGAACCACCAAGTTGTTTAAAATCAACGATGAAACCATTAAATTGAAAATTAAACCAGGCACCAAAGATGGCCAGATTTTAAAACTGAAAGGTAAAGGCGGTCCCGGTATTAATGGTGGCCCGAACGGCGACCTGTTGATCACCGTAAATTTACGTCCGCACCCTGTTTTTAAGCGTGTGGGCGATGATTTGCACATGGATCTGCCGGTCGATCTTTACACAGCGGTTCTTGGTGGCAGTGTTCAAATCCAAACCTTAAAAGGAAAGGTTAAGGTCAATATTCCAGCAGAAAGTGACAATGGTAAAATAATCCGGCTGCCGCGTCTGGGTATGCCGAAAGATGCCAGCAAAAGTCAGTTTGGCGACCTGTACCTGAAATTAAATGTGCAGCTTCCAAAGAATTTGTCTGAAAAAGAGAAAGAATTGTTCCGTGAATTAGCCCGGTTGCGAA
>CAYNLJ010000348.1:0-2778 GCA_964398005.1 uncultured Caldithrix sp.
ACCGGGGTGAGAACATTACTGTTTTCTTCATTAATAATGCTATTTACGGTATGACCGGCGGCCAGATGGCTCCTACAACCATTGTAGGGCAAAAGACCACAACCACACCTTACGGCCGCCGTCCGCAAAATGAAGGCTACCCGGTGAAAATTGCCGAGTTGATCAGTCAGCTGGAAGCACCGGTTTATGTGGAACGCGTCGCTTTGTTTGACAACAAACATAGGGCAAAGGCCAGAATGGCTGTCCGCAAGGCCATCAAAAATCAGGTGGATAATTTAGGCTTTTCCCTGATCGAAATCTTGTCTCCTTGTCCCTCCGGCTGGAAAATGGATCCGGTTGATGCTCTGCATTGGATTGAAGAAGAAATGGTGAAGGTATTTCCACTGGGCGTTTACAAGGACATTACCAAGGAAGTTGAACCGTATCATGTTGAAGAATTTAAACCTGAAGCCGAAGAGATTAAAGAATTGCTCGACTTGAAAACTGAAACCAAAACGTTCAAGCGCTTGCAGGTGCCCGATAAATACAAAAATCCGGAAATCAAGATTGCCGGTTTTGGTGGGCAGGGTGTGTTGCTGTTAGGCGCAGCTCTGGCCCAGGCTGGTATGTTGCAGGATTACCACGTATCATGGTTGCCTTCCTACGGACCGGAAATGCGCGGTGGTACAGCTAACTGCCATGTGAATATCCGTGAAATTGAAATCGGATCGCCGGTGGTGGCTAATCCTTCTATTTTGATTGCCTTGAACCGACCTTCGTTGGAAAAATTTGAACCGGATGTGCAAAGCGGTGGATTGATCATTTACGATTCTTCACTGATTGACATTGAACCTTCCCGAAAGGATGTAGAAGTATTGGCCATTCCGGCCACCAAAATGGCTGACGAACTGGGCAATACCCGCATCGCCAACATGGTAGTATTGGGTGCCATTGCCGGGTACACCAATTTCTTTGATCTGGATACCCTGTTCGAAACTTTGAATGCTGCCATTAAACGTAAAAAGCTGATCGAAATCAATCGGAAAGCAGTCGAAAAAGGTTATCAGTTCGGTAAAGAACATCGGGTTCAGTAACAGAGTAGAACAGCTTTATTGAATTGGATCCCCCTGGTCAAAGTTTTAGATCAGGGGGATTTTTTATTTTGAACGGCTTTGAAAAACAAAGATTCTAATCTACATTTTTGAAGTAGGTGTTTTATTATCTGGTTGGTGCCTGATTGATTTTGGCCAGGTACTGCGACAATTTCTTCTAATTCCTCTTTCATTTCAATCAACTTTTAGCTTGCTTATTTTTCCTAATTTTGAGAAAAACGTGAATGAATTCACCAAAGATTGAGAAAAAATTCTTTTTTCTCGTTTTTGCAACACACAGTAAAACCATTGAATTTATTTATTTTCCAACATTTTTTTTAGTCTGGTCTGATTGGTACATGGTTTGCAATGGAATTATTTCAAAAAAAATAAAAGGCCATGGAAACGATTAAAGAACCTGGTAAGATCATTGCGGTAAATGACCACTTTGTTCGTATTAAGGTACAACCTGTGGAACAGGAGTGTCATCATTGTGCCATGGCTTCGCTTTGTCTTAATGAACAGGAAAATACAAAGCAAATCGATTTTGCTAAAAAACAACTATCATTTACGCCCAGGGTAGGGCAACAGGTAGAATTGCATTTTAACAAAGTTTTGGAATATTCTTTATTAGTCTATTTATTACCTTTATTTTTCTTTCTGCTTGGGCTTTTCTTGCCCAAAATAGTATTAAAAACAGACAATGAATTAATAATGTTGGTCTCGGCTTTTTTAGGATTGGGAACAGGATTTCTTGTGCTCCGTTTTGTGAATAATTTAGTAAGTAACAACGGAGTAAAGATTGATCTTAAACTGGTGGGAGAGGATTGATGGTAGAGATTTTATTGCCTGGCTTTATTTTGGCTGGCTTTGCACTGATTTCGGCTTCCGGTCTTTACCTTGCTTCAAAAAAATTTTACGTGTACGAAGACCCGCGGATCGATGAGGTGGAAGCCAGATTACCCGGCGCCAATTGCGGTGGCTGTGGTTACGCGGGCTGCCGTTCGCTTGCCGAACACATGGTAACCAATAATACAGTAGAACCTCCCTGTCCCGTGGCGGAAGCTGAAATTATGGCCCAGGTTGCTGAAATTTTGGGCCTGGAAGCGCCGACTCAGGAAAAACAGGTGGCCACTTTGCTCTGTAAAGGGACCCATGAAAACACAGCGCTGGCGATGGACTATCGCGGGATTCAGGATTGCTGGGCGGCCGTTCTTGTCGCAGATTCTGTAAAAGATTGCGCTTTCGCCTGTCTTGGACTTGGTTCCTGTGTTCAGGCCTGCAGTTTTGGCGCCATGAAAATTGAAAATGGAATTGTTGTGATTGATGAAGAAAAATGCACCGGTTGTGGTATTTGCCTTTCCCATTGTCCTAAAAATTTACTGGTGCTGCGACCTGTTTCTCAAAAAACGATTGTGACCTGTTCAAACACCGACCGCGGGCCTGAAGCGCGCAAAGCCTGTAAAGTAGCTTGTATTGGATGCATGAAATGCCAGAAAGTTTGTCAACATCAGGCGATTTTTGTGGAAGACTTTTTAGCGCGCATTGATGTTGAAAAGTGTACCAACTGTGGTGACTGTGTGGAAGCATGTCCTACCAATGCAATAGAAATGCGGGGGCAAGAGGTTTATGTTACAGCTTAAAACATTTCCAAAAGGTGGTATTCATCCACCGCAGCAAAAAATTTCGGCTCAGGCACCAATCATCT
>CAYNLJ010000349.1:0-2773 GCA_964398005.1 uncultured Caldithrix sp.
CAGTCGATGCATTCCAAACCAAAATTGTAGCGCGACTCTCCAGAGTCGCTTGGTCAAACGGACATGAAAAAATTTGTTTGTTGTGTTAAGCTCGATCTGAAGATCGAGTTACGGTCGACACAACGCCGCACTCCAAAATTGGGCGAGATATGCCTTGCCCCTGCCATTCAACCCGTCTGGCCAGCCGGACAGGCCCGTCAAAGACGGGCAGGCCAATAAACCACTAAGTGATCTGAAAATTTTTCTTTTTTAAATAGCCCATTTTTTTTAAATTCCGCACTTGTTTAATCGTAACGAAACAGAGAGTAGCATTATGGACAACAATTTTCCTATTTTACTGGATGCCATCGGAAATACACCATTGGTAAAATTGGCTAAAATCGGGAAACATATTAGAGCCAATATCTTTGCCAAATTGGAATTTATGAATCCGGGCGGGAGTGTAAAAGACCGCATCGCCCGTTACATGATTGAAAAAGCCGAACGGGAAGGCAAAATTAAACCCGGTGATATTATCATCGAAAACTCATCCGGTAACACCGCCATAGGACTGGCCATGGTGGCCGTTCAAAAAGGTTACCGCTGCAAAATCGTAATCAGAGACACGACCAGCCCAGAAAAAATACGAATGCTTCAACATCTGGGAGCTGAAACTATTTTAGTCGATGCCTCTTTACCACCTGAAGACGAAAATTCCTACAACAATTTTGCTAAAAAGCTGGCAAAGGAAACACCAAATGCTTATTATGTCGATCAGCACAACAATCTGGACAATAATGAAGCCCATTACCACACAACCGGCCCTGAAATCTGGCACCAAACCAAAGGACAGATAGATTTTCTGGTTTGTGGAGTGGGAACCGGAGGCACGTTGTTCGGCGCAGGACGCTATTTAAAAGAACAAAATCCAAACATCAAACTGATTGGTATCGACCCGGTAGGTTCCGTTTTTTACGAATATTTTAAGCGGGGCATAAAACCCCGTCCAAGCCGGTACATGCTGGAAGGCCTGGGGGATGAATTTATTTTACCAACCGTACAGTTTGAACTTTTGGATGATATGATTCAGGTGGATGACCAGACGGCATTTGAATATGCCCGAAGATTGGCCAGGGAAGAAGGAATCATTGCCGGTGGTTCCAGCGGCGCCAATCTTTATGGTGCTTTAAAAATTGCTGAAGAAATAAATGAACCGGTAAACATCGTAACCGTTTTCCCGGATTCAGGTTTTCGTTACATGAGTAGTATTTTCAAATAAGTTATGAAAAAATTTTTAGAACAAGCTGCCAGAGCCGGACTTGACCTTAAAACAAATTTCCCATTGAGTACAGTAACCACCATAGGCATTGGCGGGCCGGCCCGCTGGTACTGTGAAGTCAATGATGGGGGAAAACTCTTAAAACTCATTGCTTTGGCCGAACAGTTTAAAGTACCTTTCAAAGTTCTTGGCAAGGGCAGTAATGTTTTGTTCTCTGATGCCGGTTTTGACGGTTTAATCATTCATAATCAGACAGAAGGAATAGCTGTACTACAGGAAGTCGAATCATTAAAACAACGTCCAACACTTCCGGAGTATCTGACCCAATCCCAATCTGATTACCAGCCGGTACTGGTTCAGGTGGCATCCGGCATGCGTTTATCGGTTTTGATCAACAGGCTTCACAAAATGGGCATAGTTGGTCTGGAATATTTTGCCGGCATTCCGGCCACTGTTGGCGGATCGATTTACATGAATGCTCATGGAGGGCCTTATTTTTTCGGTCAGTTTTTGCAAAGCGCCCGATTGTTAGACGGGCAAAACGTGAAGGATGTGCCTGCAGATTATTTTGATTTTGCTTATGATTTCTCAAAATTACAGCAGACAGGTGAAATCGTTTTAGACGCTACCCTCTGTTTATGGAAGGGGCCTGTGGAAATAGCGCAGAACTTTTTCAAAAGTTGGGCACGGCAAAAGAAAATTCAGCCACAGAAATCAGCCGGTTGCGTTTTTCAGAATCTTACCACCGAACAACAGGCACGCTTAAATTTGCCCACCCCTTCGGTCGGTTATTTTATTGACAAATTGCTTGGATTAAAAGGCTTTCGGAAAGGCGGCGCAAGGATTTCACCCGCCCATGCCGCGTTTATCGAAAATCTGGGCCAGGCTACTGCCAGCGATGTGTTGTGGCTGATCGATCACGTACAAAATAAAGCCCGGTCTGACTTTGGTATTGAATTAAAATTAGAAATTGAACTGATTGGTTTTTAATCAAAAAGGCAGGAGAAATGGCAAAATTTATCATCAATGGTGAAGCATCCATCAAAGGAGAAATCACTACGGCAGGAAATAAAAATGCGGCTTTACCTATTATTGCCGCCACTTTATTAACCGAAGGAAAATGTTTATTGAAAAACATTCCGGAAATTGCCGATGTACAAGTGATGTTTCAATTATTGCAAAGCTTGGGCAAAAAGGTCACTCAAATTCAACCCAATGTTTATGAAATTGAGGGACAGGTTCATTCGACAAAGATTCCATTCGAATTAGGAACACGCTTACGTGCTTCCATTTTATTATTGGGCGGTCTTTTACCCAAAACCGGTGAAATTTTTTTACCTCCTCCCGGAGGCTGCGTGATTGGCAAGCGTAAATTGGATGCTCATATAGAAGCAGCTAAAGCCTTTGGCGCACAGTTTTGGTCTGAGGACAACTATTTTCAGTTTCAATTAAAGCAACCGGTGGCCCCACATCTTTTGTTAAAAGAAGCATCGGTCACGGCCACCGCCAATGCAC
>CAYNLJ010000350.1:0-2773 GCA_964398005.1 uncultured Caldithrix sp.
CTCATGAATTAAAAGCGCCCATTGCGGCTGTGGAAAGCTATCTGCGTCTGATGAAAGGCCGTGCTGCAGGCGAAGAAATGCAAAATTACGACCACATCATCGATCGATCTCTGATTCGTCTGGAAGGCATGCGCAAACTGATCTTCGATCTACTGGACTTAACACGCATTGAATCCGGAGAAAAGAAGCGTGAATTGAAGCCGGTCGATTTGGTTCAACTTGCTCAAAATGCCATCGAAACCATGCAGGTGTTGGCCGAGGAACGCAATATTCATCTTCAGCTTAACGCTCCACAGTCGTTGGTGCTTAAAGCTGACCCTGGTGAACTGGAAATCGTGCTTAACAACCTGATTTCCAATGCCATCAAATACAATAAGGACAATGGCCGGGTGGATGTAACCTTAAAGCAGGATGGCCAGTTTGTTTACATTGAAGTTTCCGACACGGGCATCGGTATGACCGAAGAAGAACAGAGCCGCCTGTTTGGCGAATTTGTCCGAATTAAGAATGAACAAACCCGCCATATTTTGGGCAGCGGACTGGGGCTTTCCATCGTAAAGAAGATTGCCCAGCTTTACCAGGGAAACGTATCTGTAAAAAGTGAAAAAGGTGTGGGTAGTACGTTTACAGTATTCCTGCCCGTAAATACGAAAAGCGAGTAGGCAATGGAACGAGAAGAGATCATTTATTGGTTACAATGCAGCGATTCCACTTTGTTACAAAAATTAAGGCAGGAAGCTGACCACATCCGACGGGAAGTGGTAGGGCCAATCGTACATTTGCGCGGCATTATCGAAATTTCTAATTACTGCCAGCGCCATTGCCAATACTGTGGAATCAATGCCAGCAATACGAAAATAAAGCGCTATTTGATGACCATTGAAGAAATCATGCCGGTGGTAAAATCCATTGAATCCTTTGGCTATGGAACTGTAGTTTTGCAGGCTGGCGAAGATTTCAGAATTAAACGTGACTGGATTCTGGAACTGATTAAACAAATCAAAAATGAGACCGATCTGGCCATCACCCTAAGTTTAGGAGAACGCCTGCCCGAAGAGTTAGAAGCCTGGCGCCTGGCCGGGGCCGATCGCTATTTATTAAAATTTGAAACGGCCAATTTGAAACTTTTCAACAAAATTCATCCAGCGCAAAAAAATAAGGTCTGGCAAAATAGGCTTGAAATTTTAAAATTTTTAAAGGAAATTGGTTATGAAACCGGCAGTGGAATCATGCTTGGTATTCCCGGCCAAACGTTTGAAGAAGTGGCAGACGCCATTTTGTTGTTTAAAGAACTGGAGCTGGATATGATCGGCAATGGTCCGTTTATTCCACACCCGGACACGCCGCTTTGGGGAGAATTTCAACGTGTGGCAGATCAGCCCAATCAGGTAAAAAACGATGCTTTAACCGCCTGTAAAGTCACAGCATTAACACGCATCGTATGTCCTAAAACCAATATTCCTTCGACTACAGCTCTGGCAATAATTGATCCCAAAGCGGGGCGAATTAACGGATTGAAATGGGGAGCCAATGTCATCATGCCCAACTTCACGCCTGCCTGCTACAGGAAGAACTACCAGATTTATCCCGGGAAAAGCAAAGGGTTGCAAACACCGGAAGAACAACATCAGCAGATCATGAAAATATTGAATCAGGAAAGGCGCCTGCCTGGTCAGGGCAAGGGCTTTTCTTTGAATTTTCTGGAAAACCAGACCATAAGTCAATTTTCATAAAAAGGAGGGAGATGTCATGAAAACAATGACGCATTTTCTGCTGGTTTTACTTTTAGGTAGTCTGCTATTTGCAGGCGACAAGGATCGTATCAGCATTCCAGTCATTGTTTATGAGAATGGATTTACACCCTCAGGCACGCGCTTCTGGGCCAGCGGCGGGGCCGGTCTGGCCAATCCGAATAATGCCGAAGTTTTGTTTTACAATCCAGCACAACAAATGAAGGATGACAACACCCTGCTGATTGGTGGTATCCAACAGTTTGGTAAAACCTATTTGCAAGATGAAACGTCTGAAATGAAACTTGGCAATAAATTGTTGTTGCCTTCTTACCTGCTATTTGCTCACCGCTTTGATTTTGGGCAGTTGTTCTTAGGTTATCAAACAGTGTACAATTTTAAAAAAGAATACACCGCTGAATTCACGACCCTTCAACAACCTGACGGTACGGGTGAGTTCATTACCAATATTGAAGAACAGGTACTACAAAATTTTTTCATTGGCTTTAATCGTCCAATTTTGCCTGCACTCAATTTTGGCATCAAAGTTGGCCTACTACGCCAGGATATTACAGGTAAGGTCTTGCATCATGAAATCAAAAACGATGCAGACTATAGCTATGCCCTGAGTCTTGGTTTAACCTACAGGATCAACGATCAAATTCAAAGTGCATTGATTTACCAATATTTTAATCCACTGGAATCCAAAATGGAAGTGCCAGTTGTTGTGGACACATCAGGTAATGCAGAATTCATTACGGCAAAAACTCCTTTACCTTTTAGGTTGCCCTGGATGTTAGATTGGGCTTTGTACTATGAAGCTACGCCTTATTTGCAGTTTATTCTAAAAATTGAATACCAGGAATGGCAAAAAATTTCCAGTCAATTTGAAAATCGGTTACAATTTGCATTGGGTGCTGTTTTAAAACATAAAAACTGGGAATTCAGAAGCGGGGCTTTTACCTGCGGCCAATTTCCGGATAAGAATAATGGTATGGAAGATACGCCTTTCTTAACAGCGGGCATGAGTTATCGGCTAAAGT
>CAYNLJ010000351.1:0-2772 GCA_964398005.1 uncultured Caldithrix sp.
AAGAGCGCAAGGAAGTGGATCAACAGCAGTTAAAGAGCGCCATGGAGGACATCAAAGTTGTACCTAATCCCTATGTAGCAACCAACACCATGGAAACGGCCATCAGCAATCCCAACCTGAATCAGCGTCGCAAGTTGATGTTTACTAATTTACCGGCGCATTGCCGTATCAAGATTTTTACGGCCAGTGGCGTATTGGTTGATGAAATTGAAGTGAACAATCCGGCCGAAAACGGCTTTGTGCATTGGGACATGCTGACGCGTGAGGGACTGGAAATTGCAGCCGGGGTTTACATTTACCATGTTAAAGCGCTGGAAACCGGACAGGAAAAGCTGGGCAAGTTCGCCGTTATCAAGTAGTTGAATGGTTGAATAGATTATTGGTTGAATGGTTAAAAAGGTTAAGAGTATAAGAGTCTAAGAGTATAAGAGTGGGGCGGGCCCGTAACGCAAGCTTCAGCTTGCGCCTTACATCATAGGCCCCTGCCACATCAATCGGTAGTCGCAGGCTTTAGGCTTGAGCGTAACTCAAGCTTTAGCTTGAGGCCTGGACTGTAGCGCGACTCTCCAGAGTCGCGTTGAGCCACAGGCTCAATAACGTTAAGAGTTGAAGAGTTCAGAGTGTAAGAGTTGGATGGATTATTGGTTGAATGGTGGGGGCAAGGCATGTCTTACCCATTATTTGGAGTGCATCGACTGTGGCGATGCAGTTAACAACGGTCTATGAACCTCAGGATTTAACCTGAATTTCGGCAGTTTGAAGATGCAAATCTGACTGAACTGAAAATAAATAGATTTATGGAGACTTATTGAATGTTTAAAAAACTGGTCTTTACCTTAATGGTTCTGGTGTTAAATTTTTCTTTCCTATTTGCTCAGGGGAAACCTTACGAAGGCCCGGACGATCCGGCCGGCGACATCGCCGCCATTCGTGAAGGTTGGATGAACGGCAACCGGGTTTACCTCTATTTTCAGAACACTACCGAACTTTCGTACTGTTGCGGTATTTATTATTCGCGCTGGCCCAACGATTTTAACGGACTGCCCATGACTGATGGCATTGGTCTGTTGATTGGCGCCCGGGTTTATGTAAAAGATGATTCGATTCCGGTAGATGATCCTGCTGAAATTGCGGCCAATCCTGATTTAGTGCCTGTTTACTTTTTGCAGACCAGTTATCGTGAACGCATGGATGTGAGTAAAGACGGCACCGTGCCCTGGGGCTTTTACCCGGTCTTTGGTTATTTCAATGATCACAGTGAATATCCGGCCATGAGCAATCGCCCGGACAGCTGGCCTCAGCAAGGTTGGCCTTCCCGGGGTAATGAGTTAAAATGGCCCGGCGAATGGAACGGTCGTTTTGGCCGCGGCGTGATGTACGCTGATCTGGAAACCTATTTTGTAGCCAACGATGCACAGGATCAGGAATATCTGCAACCAGATCGTAAAGTAAAGTATTTTCCCCGGCCAGGTGTTTACATCGGAGATAAAAAACCGGATGTTACCATTCAAAAGGGAAGACCATGGGGAGGGCTTGGCATTCGGGTATCCCAACGCGGCTATCAGTGGAGCAACCTGCAAACCCGCGATGCCATTTTCTGGGAATATGATATTACCAACATTTCGGATTACGATATTAATGAAGTCGCTTTTGGCTACTGGGTGGACAATGGCATTGGTGGTAATTCACCAACCGATGACATCGCCTTTTTCGACAAAAAATTAGACATGTGCTATTCCTGGGACATCGATGGTATCGGAGAAGGTGGGTTGAAGACCGGGATTATGGGATTAGCTTACCTGGAAAGTCCCGGCTTACCTTACGATGAAGTAGACAATGACGATGACGGCCTGATCGATGAAAAGCGCGACAATCAGGCTGTAGCCAAAGTGGGACCGACCGATGGCATTGCTGATTTGCAAAAATTTATGGATACTTACGGATTCAGTTCAGTGGATCAACTGCGCGAGCACTGGGACGCCGACGAAGATCAGGACTGGCGGGATGGCATTGATCAAAATGGTAACGGCCGATACGATGCCTTTGAAGATCCCGGAGATGACGTGGGCCTGGATGGCGTTGGTCCTGCCGATCTTAATTACACCGGTCCTGATCCCGATGGCAGCGAAGGCAATCACCGTCCCGACTTTCTGGAAGGTGTGGGTTGTGAGCCCAATTTTGCCGCCACCGATGTAAGCGAATCGGACATGGTCGGTTTAACATCGTTTACCTTGTTCAAAATCGACCACGGGGCCTTTACCTGGTTTGAATTCGACCGGCATATGTTTAATCTGATGGCCAAACAGTCACTCGACGTTTACATTGGCGAAGTGTCAAACCTGGTCGAAATTTTTGCTTCCGGACTTTTTCCTCTTAAGCAGGGCCGGACAGAACGCATTTCCATGTCGGAATTACACGCCTACGAAGAATTGAGTGGTTTGAATGCGCCCAACCATAGCGCACCTTCGTTGTTCGAGAAAAAACGAATTGTGCAGTTCATTTACGAAAGCGACTACCGCTTTGCTCAACCGCCTTTAACACCAACACTCACTGCCATTCCGGGCGATGGTAAAGTAACCCTGGTCTGGGATGAAATTTCAGATCGCTTTACACGCGAACCCCTGCTTAAAGGTGTGAATGACTTTGAAGGTTATAAGATTTACAAAGCGACCGACAAATATTTTTCCGATGCCGAAATGTTACGCGACATGTACGGCAATCCCATCGGTAAAAAGCCCATTTTTCAATGCGATTTAAAAGACGGCCGGCGCG
>CAYNLJ010000352.1:0-2766 GCA_964398005.1 uncultured Caldithrix sp.
CCTTTACCGATGGCTTCAATTTGAGAATCCTTTAAATTTACATTAGCCAACAAATACTCTTTGACCGCCTTGGCTCTTTGTTGCGAAAGGACTTTATTTTTATATGCGCTTCCGGTGGCATCGGTGTGTCCCTCAACCATGATGTAACTCTCCGGAAATTCATAGATAGCACGTTGTACTTTGGTTAGTAGAGAAAAATATTCCGGTTGAATTATGGCTCGTCCCGGTTGGAACTTTAATCCGAAGAGACGAATCAATAGATTATCATTTTGCACCAAAACTTCTGCTTCACCAGGTTCAAACAGTTCCTGAATCTTTTTGATCTTTGCTTCAAGCTCCATTCTCTTTTGAAGTTCAACGGACAAATTCGATTCTTTCTCTTTTAATTGCTTTAACTCACTTTGTAATGTCCCATTTTCTTCAATCAGACGTTTATTTTCCTTCTTCAAATTAGCAATATATCCAATTAGTGTTTGAACCGGTTCATCAAAGCCATTGTCAAACTCTGGTTTGTAATTAAAAGGCAGGGCAATGTTGTTCAAAAGATCTTCAAATTTTAATATCAATAATTCCCAGTTAGAATCTTTCTTACGCAATTCTTCAATCATGCGGGCCAAATAGATGGCATGCCGTGCCTGATAGGCGGCCAGATCTGCCTTTATTTTCGCGTTATCTAAATCATCGGGATTTGCATTAATCAAATCTTCCGCATCTTTTAAGGCATTTAATGCGACCAAATAAGTTTGGTAACATAGATCATCTGCTTTCAGCTCTTTGGCCTGCTGAATGAGTTCACGGGGTTCCTTAAGCAAACTATTGGCCAAAGCCTGGCGAATGGCTTGTTCATAAGCCAGACGCGCTTGTTCTCCATATTCTAAAGCATCTTCCTGATCATGATCTTCAACATTTTCGACAGCTTTTTTCAGGCTTTTTTCAGCCTTTTCCCACTGTTCTTCTGCAAATTCGGGCGCTCCCACATCAAGCGCTTTTTCTCTGGCGGCAACGGTTTTTGCTAACATGCTATTGACAATTTCTACATTTTTCAGTGCTTCCAGAGCATAGGTCTGAACCTGCAGCAGTTTCTTATTGATTTTTTCCAGATCTTCATGATCATCAAAATCTTCAGAAGCTTCTTTGTAGAACTTCATGGCTTTGCTGTAACTATTAGGTGAATAAACCATTGCCTGAGCTTCCTGAAGTTGCTGGATCAAACGATCATATTTTGCAAATATACCTGTCTTAGATTGGTTTTGTGCATGAGAAAGGCTAAAGAGAATAAAACTAAATAAAAATACAAAAACGGAATTGGACTTAATTCTAATCATGACATCGCCATTAGTTAATTAAACTTATCGGTTGCTGAGCTTTAAGATACGATTGAAATCGATGCATGGCAACCTTTCCTAATCCTTTTATGGCGATGGTACTTTTCTTTTTTAAATGAACTTCTAAAATTTCGAAAACTTCATTTAGTGAATTTACTGAAAAACAAGCCTTTTTTGGGGATTTGATCACCTCAAATCCTTTGCCGATAAATTTCGCATATTCGCCCACTGTAATCAGTAAATCGATGGGCAAAGCAGACAAAAAATAGCCCATGTTTAAATGCTGTTGTTCCACATTAAGTCCGGTATTGGCCATGTCGCCAACAATAAAAACAAGTTGTTCTGAATATTGGTCGAAGGTGGAAAGCACACGAGCGGCTTTACTAACAGAACGTGGTGAGCTGATGTAACTTTCATCAATTACCAGCGTTTCGCCAAATTTTAAGAGTCTTCCCCGGCCTTCTGGCAGAGAAAAGTTTGTATTGAGTATATCTACAACTTCAGCCAGACTAATTCCAATATGAACCACAGCAGCAACGGCAGCCAAAAAATTGTAAAGGTCTTGAATTGAATATATGGGCAATTGAATTTCAAAGCGATCATTCAATTTGAACTGCATGCCACCCGGACCAAACTGTTTGATATTTGTCGCAAAAAAATCGGCATGTTGATTTAGCCCAAATTGAATAGCATTAAGTCCTTTAATCTGCTTCAATATATTGAAGCTGAGTTCATCGTCTTTATTCAGAATAGCAATGCCATCCTGGTCAAGATATTTAAGTAACGAAGCTCTTTCCACAGCGTGACGAATCATACGATCCAGGTAATTCAGATGGGCATCGCCTAAATTGGTCACAATGGCAATATTGGGACGTACCAGACGCACCAATTCAACAAATTGGTGGCCAGTTTGAGGATTAATCTCAAATAAGCCAAAATCGTAATTTTTATTTAATTTCTTGATAGTATTGAAATTATTTTGCAGGTTTCCACAACCGTTTTCGGGCTTAAGCACCTTTCCACGAGCCGATAAGATTGTATCGATCATACTTAGAGTTGAAGTTTTCCCGAGATTTCCGGTGATGGCAATAATAGGATTGGTAAAGGCCTGTCTGCGGGCCAGGAGTTCTTTTTTCTCCTCTATGGAAATAAAGTCTTCCTTATAGGCTGGCTTACCAAACATTTTTTCCCCTGAAGTTTTCAGGAAAACCTTCGCGTTTTCCTAACCGGATCAATCAATGAACAAAACCAGCAAACCTGAAAGTTGCTGGTTCTCATTTTACTTTAATAAATATCGTCATCCCAATAACAGGCATGAGTGACGCAGTTTGGATTTTGCTCAAAAAAAATTTTCAGGGGGTGAAGAACTCGATGGCAGCCTTTAATTGATCAACAAAATAGTCGATTTCTTCAAAGGTATTGTAAAAATAAAAGCTGGCCC
>CAYNLJ010000353.1:0-2766 GCA_964398005.1 uncultured Caldithrix sp.
GTCCGAATACTGACCGTCATTGACAGTAAAGGTAATCTGATACTCTCCGGATTGATCATAGGTCGGAGTCCAGCTGAAAACACCGCTCTGTTCGTTCAGAGAAGAACCTTGAGGCAATCCCTTGGCGCTGTAAACTAATTTACCCTGGTCTTCCTTGTCCGGATCACTGCCCTGCAGGGTAAAGGTCAGCAATTGATTCTCATCAACCATTTTGTTTTCGATCGCTGCCAATACAGGCGGTCGATTCACATGGTTTCCCGTAATGGTGACAGAAGAAGTATCCGTTAAACCGGACGGATCGTGAATAATAAATAAGACATTACGGTAAACACCGGATTGTTCATAGTTCGGTTTCCAGCGGAAAAGATTAGAATCGGGGTTAAAGACGGCGCCTTCCGGCAGATTTTCAGCCGTAAAGGTTAATTGTCCGAAATCTTCCCGATCCGGGTCCTCACCTTTAACAGTGAACTTAAGCCATTGATTCTCGTCAACGGTTTTATCACCGACCTCAGCAATTACCGGCGGGCGATTTACATGAGTCACGGAAATATCCACAGTAATTGAGTCACTTAATTTGCCGGCCGTAAAAACGAACAACAGACCTTTGTACTCGCCGGATTGTTCATAGGTTGGTTTCCAGGAAAATGTAGCTGTAGCCGGATCAAAGGTCGCCCCTTCAGGCAGATTGTAAGCAGCATAGCTCAAAGCATTCTGATCTTCTTTATCCGGGTCGCTGCCCTGCAGGGTAAAGGTCAGCAATTCGTTTTCCCGAACCTTTTGCGGAGGTACCTGGGCCAAAGTAGGCTTACGATCCACATGGTGCACTGTAATAACCGATGCATCACGTGCAAAAGCCCCGACAGGATCACGTACCGTAAAATCTACTGCATATTCGCCGGATTGTTCATAGGTCGGTTTCCAGCTAAAGGTGCGTGTTTGCGGATCAAAGGTTGCACCCGGTGGCAGATTTTCTGCACTGTGCATCAGTTTGCCGGCATCTTCTTTATCCGGGTCCTGCCCCTCGGGAATGGTAAATGTTAAAAGCTGGTTTTCATCAACTTCGTAATCGGGAATTTCAGCAATTGTAGGCGGTCGGTTGACATGATTGACAACAATCTGAATGGTATCACTATCGGTCAGTTTACTCTTGGTAATTTCGTGAGCCGTCACAATAATCGGCCCATAGGTTCCGGATTGTTCATATGTCGGCGTCCAGTTAAACATCCCGCTCAAGGAATCAAAACTGGCCCCTTCTGGTAAATAGGAAATACTAAAATAAATCTTATCGGCATCCGGATCAAAAGCGGTCGCCTGAAAAGTGAGTAACTGGTTTTCATCCACCACCTGATCCTGCAAATCTGCCAGTACCGGAGGTCGGTTGTAACGTAAGATCAATGTCACGGAATCTGCAGCCGCATAGACGTAAACATCCTGCTTGAGGGCGTAATACATGCGGGAAGGGCTTTTATACTGCCCAATCAATTCCGGAGCAGCCGGGTTTTGAACATCAATAAATTGAAGTTCGCGTAAAATATCATTACTTACAAAGACAGTAGCTCCGCTTTTAAAAGCACTGTAAGCGTAACCATCCAGCGTAATGGTACGTACGTGTTTGGGATAACCAGGTTCACTGACATCCAGCACACTCAGACCAGCTGGTCCGTTAGCCGCATAGGCATAGCCATCTTCAAAAAAGATACTGCGGGTGAATTTTAATTCTTCCAATTGCCCGCCGGTGGCCCTTGGCATCTGCGGGTTACTCACATCATAAACCAATAATCCATTCAACTTATCCATAACGTAGAGGTAGTTTTCAAAAAGGCCAACGCCCCAGACAAAACCGTCGGTATGAATTCTGGCAACAAGTTGAGGATTGTTTACGTCATTAACATCATAGATCATCACTCCGGAATCGGCTTCGGCCACGTAGAGATAAGGCAGCTCAGCCACCACCCAATAAGATTCTGCCCGGGGACGGATGCGGGTAATCTTTTGAGGCGCTTCAAGGTTCTTGATATCAACGATCCAGACCCCATCCAGACGACAGGCCATAAAGGCCCAATTATCGGTTAAGGCAACGTTTTGTGTTGGTGCCAGGTTGTCCGGATGAATAACAGCTACTTCTCTGACTTTAAAAGGGTTCTTAACATCCAAGACCTGTACCCCAACATACTCATCCACTACAAAAAGGTAATGATCTTTTAGAGAAATTTGTTTTAATCCATCCTTGTAAGGTGTGCCATCAATCGCCTTTGGCGGTGCAAATTTAGAAATCAGTTCGGCACTCACCCGTTCCTGAGCATAAGAAAAACCTAAACCAAGCAAGATCGTGAAGAAAGTGATTTTTATTATGATCCCACGAGCCTTCATAATAAGTGCTCCTTTTTAAGGTATTGCATGAGGTGTTACGAACATGCGCAATATATAGTTAATCTAACTCCAAATCAAGCAAACTACCTTCAGCCTGACATTGTGCCCGATGGTAGTTCTGAATATTCAGGTGATTATTTTCGAACCAAAAAATGCTTTTCTTTAAATATTTTTTGCAAAAGGAAAGTTTTTAAACTTTGCTCATTCCGGACCTGTCAATATGTAACAAAAGGGCTTCTCGCAGGTAGCACTGCCTCTCACAGAGGATTAAATATAGTTTCACACTGATGGCGCAGAGTCGCACAGAAAATTAATGAAAAAATTTGAAACCTTCGGAAAAGGAAAAACAGAGAAAAAATACAGAAACTTTAAAAATTAGTATTAATTCGAATGCTT
>CAYNLJ010000354.1:0-2762 GCA_964398005.1 uncultured Caldithrix sp.
TACCCAAATGATCAATGTCATCCGAAGGGTTGACCCCAAGACGCATGCCGATCAGGTATTTCAGAATGGCAATGATGTCTTCCCGGGTCAGAACCGTCACATCATAAGGGATTTCTAAATTGAGCTTTTTATTGATACGGTAACGACCAACAGCACCCAAATCGTAACGCTTTTCATTAAAGAACATGCGTTCGATCAATGCACGTGCTGTATCGATATCAGGTGGTTCACCGGAACGCAACTGACGATAAATCGCTTCAATCGCTTCAGCTTCTGTTTTAGCCGAATCTTTACGCAAGGTATTAAGCACTAAATTCGGATTATTGATATCCGAAGGACGAACAATTTTAAGCTTTTTAATACCCAACTCAAGACACTGTTCCAGAAGTTCCTGAGTAATGTCGCGACCTTGTTCGGCAACGATTTCACCGGTAGAAGTATCCACCACATCCGTAGCCAACATCTGGCCGATTAAATACGGAAATTTATCCAGATCAATCGCAACCTCTTCACTTTCACCAAAAGCGTTGACGATCTCTTCAACCGTACCAAATCCAATTGCCCTTAAAAGCATGGTAACCGGAAATTTCTTTTTCCGGTCAATGTACACGAACATGACATCATTGACATCAGTGGTAAACTCAACCCAGGATCCTCTGAACGGGATGATACGGGCTGAATAAATTGGCGTACCATTGGGGTGCAATGTATCAGAAAAGAAGACACCGGGTGAACGGTGTAACTGACTGACGATGACCCTTTCGGCGCCATTAATAATAAACGTTCCCCGGGAAGTCATGTGTGGCATGTTTCCCAGGTAGACATCCTGTTCAATAAATTCCGTGAAATTATCGGTTTCGCCCGTCACGTCTTTTATCGCCAAACGCATTCTGGCCTTTAAAGGAACGGAGTAACTTACACCGCGTTCCTGGCATTCACGTTCACTGTATTTGGGCTTATCCACATAGTATTCCACAAACTGTAATTCATAATTACCCGCACTGTCACTGATCGGGAATACACTGTTAAAAACCGCCTGCAAGCCTTGATTCTTGCGCTTATCAGGCGGCACAGTGTTTTGCAAAAAATCTTCAAATGATTTTAACTGAACATCTAACAGATTCGGGTAATCAATTACTTGTGGAATTCGCGCAAAAGAGTGACGTTTGATATTCTTTTTACCTTTCAAAGGTACTACCTCTTATTTGAAACGTCTCAACAATTATTTAATTTCGACTACGCCACCAACTTCTTCGATCTGTTTCTTAATGTCTTCTGCTTCAGCTTTAGAAACACCTTCTTTAATGGGCTTTGGTGCGCTGTCTACCAATTCTTTGGCCTCTTTCAGGCCCAAACCGGTAATTGCACGAACTACTTTAATTACCTGAATTTTCTTATCCCCAGCGGAGCTCAGGACCACGTCGAATTCAGTTTTCTCTTCTGCTGCTTCTCCAGCACCAGCTGCTGGCATTGGGCCGGCGGCTACTGCTACAGGTGCAGCTGCGGTTACACCAAATTTCTCTTCGATCTCTTTGATTAACTCAGAGATTTCGAGCATTGATGCTTTTTCGAGATATTGAAGAACGTCACTTCTTGTCACGTCTGCCATCGTTTACCTCCAAATTCAAATTTTATGCCTCTTGTTTTTTCTCTTTTAAAGACTCTAATAATCCAACAAACTTCTGCAAGGGAGCCTGCAAGGTGGCGGCCAATTTAGTCATTGGTGCCTGTAACAAGCCCACAAACTGAGCCAGCAATTCATCCCGTGAAGGCAGATCTGCCAGCTTAACCGCATCTTCGGTGCCAAAAACATGGCCTTCCAGATAAGCGGCTTTCAGATTCAGTAATTTTGTTTTTTTATTGAAATCCTTTACAATTTTCACAGGAACAACCGGATCATCGTAACCAATCACAAAGGAGGTTACGCCATTTAAATAAGGATCAAGATCATTGATTCCGGCGTTATGCAATGCGATTTTCGCAATGCGATTTTTCAAAACCTTATACTCAATATTTGCTTCGCGAAATTGCTTACGCAAACCATTTACGGTTTGCACGTCAATACCGGTGTAATCCGTCAGGTAAATGCCCTTGGCATTTTTAAACTTCTCGGTATATTCTTCTACAATTGCGATTTTTTTTGCTGTTGCCATTTGTCGATCCCTAGTTTACTTATTTTGAATAGGTAGATGCATTTCGATCGATAAAAATTCCCGGTCCCATGGTACTGGAAAGTGCAATCGATTTTAAATAGGTTCCTTTTGCGGCTGCAGGTTTCAGACGAATCACTGCATTCACAAAAGTTTTAACATTATCAATAATCTTATCTTCATCGAAAGACACTTTCGCCACACCTGAATGCACAATGCCGGTTTTATCGACCCGGAAATCGATTTTACCTGCCTTAATCTCTTTTACAGCGTTTGCCACATCCATGGTAACGGTTCCACTTTTGGGGTTAGGCATCAAACCGCGTGCCCCCAGAATCCGTCCCAGGCGTCCAACTTTGCTCATCACATCAGGCGTTGCGACAGCCACATCAAATTCAAGCCAGCCTTTATTGATCTGTTCCACATATTCATCCAGACCAGCATAATCTGCACCGGCATCCAAGGCTTCCTGTACCTTTTCGCCTTTTGCAAAAACCAGAACGCGAACCTTTTTGCCAGTTCCATGCGGCAGAACAACCGTGCCCCTAACCATCTGATCAGCATGACGTGGATCAACTCCAAGCCGCATGGCAATTTCAACAGTTTCATCAA
>CAYNLJ010000355.1:0-2750 GCA_964398005.1 uncultured Caldithrix sp.
GAAAAGGTGGATCACGATATATTAAGTGAAGACGATTTTTTTGAACAATTAAAAAAAGAAAAACGTCAACCATCTGCCTCGGAAAAAGAGGACCATGAGGCTGAACAAAGTCAACCCACGCCTGAAGAACCGTTAGAGACGGATTTGTTTGAAATGGAAGAAGAAGAGCTACCATCGCTTGATGAGACAGAACCAAAAGAAGATATAATGATGGAAGAAGAAGAGGAACTTCAGCCGGAAGTAGGTGAAGAACCTACCATTGAACCGCATCCTTTTGAAGAGGAAAGTTTTGCTTCGTTTGATGATGAGATGCTTGGTAACGAAGATTTTGCGAGCAGTGAAGAACCCCAGGAAACCGCCGAAGAAGAAATTGCTGCTGCCAGACCAGAAGAACCTAAGCCCAGAATCTATGTTCCTGAAGATAAAATAGAAGACGAAAAATTACCGGGCCTGAACATGCGTCCAATTATTATTGGAGTTGTTGTTGCCCTTCTTCTAATCGTAGGTGCGTTTTTTCTTTACAAAACCTTTTTTGGAAAGGAAAGAGGTGAACCAGAACAAAAAGCGGAACAAGTTCAAAAACCGGTAACGGAAAAACCAAAGCCTGCCGTTAACCCTGTTTTGGAAAAACAAAAAGCCTTTTTAGGAAAGCTGGCAGCATCGAATAGTCAGAATTTTGCAATTATTGGCAATCTGTTTGAAAGTGCACAAAAAAATGAGGCACAAATTTCCAGCATGCTCTTTTATGGCGATGAACTTTCCCTCGAAATTTTTGGCCAAAACCGGAACCAGGTAGCCAAAGCATTAATGGATATAAGAACGTCGCTTAAAGATGCTGGTTTAAAGGTGGTGGCCTCGGATGTCCGGCCGGGTGATGGAATTACCAGTGTGCTTTCGTTTAAACTGCCACAAAATGCTGGGAGCGGTGAAATTAATGCAAAGCTAACAAGTGTTGATGAAGCCAGTCAATGGTTAAAAATGTTGGCACAGCAATTTTCAGTAACAATTTCTCCGATAAAAGAACTCGAAACTAAAGCAGCTGAACTAAATTTGAGTCAGCACCGTCTTCAGTTTAAGATTAAGGGCAGTTATGAAAATTGCCTTCGTTATTTTAGTGCATTAGGTCAGAGTAACCGGAATTTCAAGCTTTATAAAATGGTTTTTGCTTCACTGGATCAAAAATCATTTAGCAAGGCAAAATATCAGGCAGATATTATTGCGGATCTTTACTTTTAAGGAATCGGGAATGAATGCGGATTATTGCAGGTATTTATAAGGGAAGGAAGTTAAAAGGCAGTACAGACCTTTCGATTCGCCCGACCACCGGCCGGGTAAAGGAACTTATTTTTAATGTATTACAAGGATTCCAGGAAGAAAAGGTTGCTGTAGACCTGTTTTCGGGTAGCGGAAATTTAGGAATTGAAGCCATCAGCCGTGGGGCACAAAAGGTTATTTTTGTAGATGCTTCAGAGCGTTCCCTTTCTGTTCTAAAGGATAATCTGGATACAATTGGGGTACCAGCCGAAAAATATTCTATTATTAAAAGTGATGCGATACATTTTGCCAGAAGAGCTGATTTTTCTGTAGACTTGTTGCTTTTAGATCCGCCCTTCAGGTATCCCGAACTACAATTATTGATAGATTTATTAGTAACATCAAAGTTAATGACACGAAAGAGTGTTTTGGTTGTAGAACATGAAACGATCAATCCGATAGATTTGCAGAGCGATCTGTACGAGATTTTAATTCAAAAAAAGATGGGGAGAAGTTTAATAAGTTTTTTAGTGAAGAAGGAAAACAATGAGTGATAAAAAAATTGCCATCTATCCAGGTACGTTTGATCCGATTACTTTAGGGCATATCGATATTATTGAACGAAGTTCAAAATTATTTGATGAAATAATAATTACTCTGGCCATAAATCCGGCTAAAAAGCCGTTGTTTAATGTAGATGAACGCATGGAAATGATTGTAGATGCGGTGAAAAATTTGAATAATGTCAGAGTGGAAAAATTTGATGGTTTGGTGGTTGATTTTGCCAAAAGGATGAAGGCAAGCGTGATAATCAGAGGCTTGCGTGCCATTACCGATTTTGAATATGAATTTCAGATGGCATTAATGAACAGGCAACTTTCTGAAGAGATTACAACCGTATTTTTAATGCCGCATGAGAAATTTACTTATTTAAATTCGACGATAATTAAAAATGTGGCCAATTTTGGTGGAAATATTGAAAAATTTGTAACTAAATTTGTTGAACAGAAACTAATAGAAAAGTTATCAGGGAAAGGAACGAAAAATGGACTTTATTGAAAAAATCAGATCAAATGCCAGTAAGGAAATAAAAAAGATTGTATTGCCGGAAGCTTTTGATCCGCGGGTAATAAAAGCGGCCAGAATTTTGAAAGATCAAAATTTGGTGCATCCTATTTTATTAGGGAACCCTGAAGCGTTAAATAAAATTGCCAGTCAGGAAAATATCAATATATCTGATCTGGAGATTGAAGAACCGTCTGCTTCCGGGAAATTAGAGGCCTTTGCTAAAGAATTTTTTGAATTAAGAAAACACAAAGGCATCACCATGGAACAGGCCCGTGAAGCGATGGAAAATGTTTTGTATTATGGTGCAATGATGGTTCGTAAAGGTGATGTTAGTGGTGGCGTAGCCGGATCGGTGGCCACAACCGGAGATGTATTAAGGGCAGCCATTCAGGTGATTGGCATGAAGCCTGGCATTAAAGCCGTGTCCA
>CAYNLJ010000356.1:0-2731 GCA_964398005.1 uncultured Caldithrix sp.
TTGAACAAACCGATCTTAGGCTGGAGTTTGCGCAAAAGCTACCGCCGCTTAGGATTTTACTCGGAAGAAAAAAATCTGCTGGTCATCAGCCGTATTTTTGATTCCAGTAAGGTGCCGGTGGAGGTAGTCAAATTTTTGCTTTACCACGAAATGCTGCACATTGCCATCCCGGTGCAAAAGGTTAACGGCCGGCGACGGGTTCACCCTCCTGTTTTTAAACAGCGTGAAAAGCTGTTTCCCAACTACCAGACCATTCAAAAGTGGTTAAAAAAGAACCTGGCAAAGCTGTGAAAATGGTGAAATAGTAAGATGGTTGAATGGTTAAATAGTCAAATGAGGGAAATCCCTTGACCCAAAATTCAATCTGCCGTCCTAAATAAACTTTGCATATTTATGAATTTTAATTTTTTGAAATGATTTTCATTAACTTTCTTACTAATATCATGAAATTCGTAAAAACCAATAAAATCAAGCTTCAAAAACATTGTCACTTCATCACTCTGTCACTTTATCACATTGTTACTTTATTACTTCATCACTTTACCGCCTCTGCCAAAGTCTTTAACAAATTTGCCCCCTGCAATACAAAATCTGAGCGTGCCTTCCCGGAATCTGGCTTAATGACATAACCTTCCGGATTCAACAAAAATAGAGTTGGGAAAGTCCTTACAAAATATTGTTCTTTGATTTGAAGACATTGCGGACCAGCTACATGAATGCCAGGCATCTCCGTTTCCTGGATAAAACTGCTTAAAGTCTCCTTTTCCCACTGCTCATCCGGATGTCCTACGGTAATATGAAAATTAAGAATTACCAGCTTCTCTAAGCCAAACTTTTCCTGCGCTTGTCTTAAATAGGGAATTTCTTCCACACAGGGCGAACTGTGCATGTTCCAGAAATGCAACAGCACATACTTGCCCCGAAAATCGTACAAACGATGTTCTTTCCCCTTCAAATCCACAAACGTGAAGTCCGGCCTCGGTTTTGAGGTCAACTCTTTTTGAAAGCGTAAATATGCTTCGTAAATTTTGAATGTTTTACAATAAGCCTTTAATTCATCATCAAGCGAATCGGCATCGATTTTTTTACAAAATTCAGCTGCTTTGGTCGTCATCTCATCTAAAAATTTAGAAAAGTGCTGTTCAATCTTTTTCCCAATAGTAATCATTGCCTGCTGATCATCCTGAGGCAGGGCCCGCATTTCGCGCTCGCGAACCTTGTAGGCATAATACCTTAGTGACGTGTAAAACTGCAATAATTTTTTCGGTTCTTTTTGCAGTTGCTGTTCAATCACCTGCACTAAACTGTCCAACTGATCAAAACTCTGGCACTGTTCTAATTGCCCCTTAATCTGAGCCATCCAGTCCTGACTAAATCCTAAAGAAATAACCCCCGTGATTAACAGTACAATAATTTTTTTCATCTTATTGCCCCCGGCTTTTTTCTTTTCTGCCTTTTTGAAAATGAAGCTGCTCACGTATTTTTTCCATGCGTTCCAGAGCATAGGATTTGTATCTTTGCGGAACGGCGTCATCCGCCCGATCTAAAAACTTTTGATAATATTGAAGCGGGATCTGCCGGTCTTTGTAATAATCATCGTAAATGGTGGCCAGGTAAAAGAGTGGCATCACCCGTGAGGTATCGGTTTCCAGCACCTTTTTGTAAAAATTAATGGCCGCAGCATACTCCTTTTTTTGCTGAAAGGCATCGGCCAAATGAAAATAGACATCGGGCAAATAGTCAGGCAGACTGAGAGTGATGGCTTGCTTAAAGCTTTCAATCGCTTTGTCTTTCAGGCTTAATTCCTTTTGCACCAGACCTAAAAAATAAAAACTAACCGGATCTTTATTGTCTTTTTTGATGGATTTTTTCAAGGCCAGCAAAGCGGAAGAATAATCGTTGGCATAATAATAGGCCGCACCTAATTTTTTGTAAAGGTAAGCGCTGGAATCGCCCTGCTGCCGTGCCTGCTGATAATGATTAATCGCCGGATAGTATTGTTTTAAGGAAAAATAGCTGTCGCCGGCTGCCAGCAACAAACGCGCATCCTGCGGGAAATGAATCAGGCCCTGCTGGATGATCTGTAATGCCTGCGGCCATTTCTGTAGATTTTTGTAAAGATTGAAAATTAAAATGTACAGATCATTATCCTTATTATTTAATTGTAACGCTTTCTGTAGATAGGCTTCTGCCTTAGGCAACTCATTCAATTTGAGGGCACAACGACCGGCCTGCTTAAAAAAATAGCTGTTTTCCGGCTGCAACTTTGTCAACTCTTTGTAAATCGGTAAGGCCTGGCCGAAATCACCCTGATCAAAATAGAGGCCGGCCAGTAATTGTTTTACCACTAAGGACAAATCATCCGGTACAGAAAATGTTTTCAAAAGTTGAATGGCCTCCGACGTTTGGCCACTCTTCTCCAGAGCACGAGCCAGGTTCAATGTGACGCTTGCATCGGCAGGAGCCAATTGCTGCGCCCGACGGAATGCGTCAACGGCTTGCGGGTAATTTTGTGTAGCCAGATAGATTTGACCTAACCAGTTAAAAGCCCTGGCATCCTGAGGATGGCTCTGCAGGTACTTGTTTAGAGAAACCTTTGCTTCCTGAAATTGATTTTTTCCAAAGGCCTCAAGCGCCTTATTCAACAAATCCTGACCGGTAAGGTTAGAAATAAGTGTAAACAAAAAAAGAAAGGCAAACTTTTTAAGCATTTCTCCTCCTTCCACTGTTT
>CAYNLJ010000357.1:0-2727 GCA_964398005.1 uncultured Caldithrix sp.
TTCATCGGGTTCTACTTTCTCCAACAAACGATGAAGGCTACTGGTGTCCACCATGTCACCATAATGTAGGAACAACTTCTTGTTTAAAATATTTGGATCGTTGTACAAATGATCAATTCTGCTGGTATTAAAGGAACTACTTTTTCGAATAATGCCATGGACTTCGTAACCTTTTTCCAGCAGCAGTTCGGCAAGGTAGCTGCCATCCTGCCCTGTGATTCCTGTTATAATAGCCTTCTTCATTTTTATTTTTTTATCCTGTCTTTATTTTTTAAATACCAATCATATGTCATTGAAATGCCTTTTTCAAGTTCAATTTTGTGATGCCAACCCAGCTTATGAATCCTACTAACATCCAAAAGTTTGCGCGGTGTGCCATCAGGCTTGCTTGTATCGTAAACAATATCACCTTCGAAGCCAACAATCTTTTTTATTAATTTTGCTAATTCGGCTATATTTACATCCTTACCCGTTCCAATATTTAAATGACTAATTCCCCCATCATACAACTGCTTTGCATCTATTTTTTCAAGAAGGAAGACAATCGCTTCGGCTAAATCGTTTACAAACAAAAATTCCCTTTTGGGCTTTCCGGTTCCCCAAAGTTGTACTTCCCCTTCCTTCTTGATCTTAGCTTCATCAAATTTTCTTATTAATGCTGGTAATACATGGGCTGTTTCCAAATTAAAGTTATCGTTTGGGCCGTAAAGATTTGTTGGCATAACCGAGTAAAAATTACATCCGTATTGTCGATAGTAATTTTCACAAAGTTTGATTCCGGCAATTTTTGCAACGGCATAGGGTTCATTGGTTGGCTCCAATGGTCCCGAAAGTAAATATTCCTCTTTAATAGGTTGTGGGGCCATTTTGGGATAAATACAGGAGCTCCCAAGAAAGATCAATTTTTGAACACCAGATTTATAACTCGCATGAATCAGATTAGCTTCAATCATCAGATTATCATAAATAAACTCTGCTCTATATGTGTTGTTAGCGAGGATTCCGCCTACTTTGGCTGCGGCAATCACTACCAAATCAGGTTTATTCCGGCGCATAAATTCTTCAACAGCGGCCTGATTCCTCAGGTCAAGCTCTTCAGAACGTCGCGTAATGATTTTATGACATCCAACTTCGGTCAATCTCCTTAAGACAGCCGAGCCTACCATACCTGAATGACCGGCAATGTAAATTTTTTGATCTTTAATATTTTCCATTTTTATTCAGTTTGCTTTCTAATATTCAATCGGCGTTAAGCTGAACGGATCATAGTTTATGATTGGGCCAATTTGATTTGGATCGTTAAAATCATGCGCGTCATATATCTTTTGATCGATATTAAGCGTTCCCCAATAATTATTGGTACAATCTAAAGTATCAGCCTTAGTGCGCAGATGGGTGCGAATATGATAGGCATTGGAATGAAAAAAATTATTATAATTTATTCCACCATAAAGTGAATACCCAAGGAAAATATGGTTTTCATTACTCATATAGTCATTATTCGAAATAGTGATAAAAACTTCTGGTTTGTAGGCATACCCGCCTTTGTTAAAAGCTGTAGCAAATTGTCTGCAACTCTTAAAAATATTCCTATTGAGTAAACTATTATTTGCATTTTTTGAATCCAGACCAAAATTCAAACAATCATAAATAATATTACGGGTCAGACTCAAATGACAGCTAAAAGTTTTAATGGCCGAGTTTTCAAATCGACTGAATACATTATTCGAGAGTTCTAGGGAATCGCATTCATTAATAGTTAATGCTACACCCATTTGCTCAAAACGGTTATTTTTAATTTTCACCATGGGCGCTGCTTCTATGCTGATACCATTGGCAAAATTGCGGCAGACTAAATGTTCAACCTCAACCTTTTGGGCATTAATAATCATCATATCATCATTATTCTGAGCAATATCGGAAAACAGAAAAACCGACGCATGATCTTTTCCCAGAATAGAAAGGTCCCCATTTATCTGTAGATCGATATTTTTTAATCCCTGTTGCCCGTTTAAGATTTCTATGATAACCCCTTGATTTACGACTAATCCCTGGCCTAATGTAGCATTGCCCATTACCCGTACATAACTTTCGGTGGGAATCTCTACAAGACTATTGTATTGTCCCTGCCAGGTAATGGCTTTTTTCAAGTGGATTTTATTTTCGCTCTTTTCATTACTATCATACAATACACGCCAGCCGTAGCCATCCTTTTTTGCCACAATGTGATAGGTGCCCGGCTCAACATTTTTGATCTGCCATTTGCCCGAAGCATCGGTGGTCGTTTGGTAAACGGGTGTGTGTTCGCGCCAGTAAAACTCTGTGCGCTGGTTTACTTCGATCCCCACACCAGGGTACTGCTTATTCAAATTGGTCAGGGCCGTGTCTATCTCCACCGGTTTAAACAGCATCACCTCCACCCCGGAGTAATCGGTCGTATCTTCCAGAGTAACCGTACCGGAGAAAGTAACGGTTTGGGGAGAGGTTGAGCTACTACAGGAAAAATGAAAAAAAAAAAAGGAAAAAAGAAAGAATATTTTTAAAGAAAAGTAAAAGGTCTTTTTGAAGGAAAAAGGAAAAAGGAAAAAGGAAAAAATATTTTTAAAAAGAATGGGAAATGGATTCTTTTTATTTAGTAATTTTAATTTCATTTTGGGGACCGTTTCATTTAATTTTAATTTTGTTTTTTGTCAGCTTTTGATACAATAGCGCCAAAGATATTTGAAA
>CAYNLJ010000358.1:0-2711 GCA_964398005.1 uncultured Caldithrix sp.
TTCCGGTCCGCTGATGATGACGGGCAGGTTGTAAACCTTGCGTTTTTCATGGGTCGGGACAAACACCGTGTCCACGCCATTTAAATCCAGCGTCCGGATGTAGTAAAAGGCAGACAGAGCGTCGAACACACCGGTTGGCGGAATCCTGACTTCGTATTCGTCTTTTTTCCTGATCTTCATGCCGTCTTTGTAGCGCAAAAATTTGACACGGGCAACCGAATCCTGGTACACATAATCGACAAAGGTGTCCGCTTTGTAGCCGCCTTCGCGAAGCAGCTTTTCAAAATGAATGGAGTACAGGTTTCGGGCATCCATGTAAGAATTTACTACATCGCGTACTTTGTACACCCAGTCAAACGAACGCGAACTACGGGCCGTAGTCTGAATGTGGTAATAATTGCCAAAACCATTGGTTTTTAAGCCAAGCACTTTCATCTCTGCCTGTCCTGCGGAAATGAAGCCATAGCGCAACTTAAACACCAGGCGTTCACCTATTTCAAAAGGAAGTTCCGAAACCAGGTAAGGCTGATCGGTAGAATCGGCAGCCTGGGCTTTTAATGAAGGACGTGGCAGCAGAGCCAGAATCAGAATCAATGCAATATGAACTAAAAGAAATTTACCTTTCATTGAGAGATCTCTTTCGCTTTTTCATCTTTTCTTTGTCCGGCTAACAATTGGTTGTCGTACAAGGTTTTGTAAACGTTGCTTTTCCGGTAAAGTTCATCGTGCGAGCCGATGTGGTCGATCTTGCCATGGTGCATGACCACGATTTTATTAGCATTGCGGATGGTGGACAAACGGTGAGCAATGACCAGCACCGTACGATTGGCCATCAAATGGTCCAATGCTTCCTGAACCAACCGTTCCGATTCGGTGTCCAGGGCGGAAGTGGCCTCGTCTAAAATCAAAATGGGCGGGTTTTTAAGAATAGCCCGGGCAATGGCCAGCCGTTGTTTTTGTCCTCCGGAAAGTTTAACACCGCGTTCGCCAATGTGTGTGTCCAGCCCAAGTTCAAACTGTTGAATAAAATCCCAGGCATTGGCTGCTTTGGCCGCCATGATGATGTCTTCTTCCGAAGCATTGGGCACGCCGTAGGCAATGTTGCCGCGAATAGTGTCGTTAAAAAGCACCGTTTCCTGACTGACCAGGCCAATCAGCTTGCGCAGGGAAAGCAGCTTAATGTTGTTGATATTGATGCCATCAATCAGAATCTGCCCCTTTGAAACGGGGTAAAAGCGTGGTAACAAATCGACAATGGTCGTTTTGCCGGCGCCGCTATGGCCGACAAAGGCTACCGTTTCACCTTTTTTAATCGTAAAATGCAAATCCTGCAGACCAAATTCATCATCTTCATTGTATTTAAAATAAACGTGGTCATATTTTATTTCTTGTTTGAATTCTTCCAGGTCAACAGCATCGGGCGGATCGTAAGTTTCTTCAGGTTGTTCCAAAATGTTGAAAACACGTTCCGAAGCAGCCAGTCCGGTTTGCATTACATTGTTAATGCCAGAAAATTCCTGGATGGGCTTGAACATGGCAAACAGGAAAACCAGGAAGCGAACAAAATCTTCGGCCTGTAAACCAGCGTTCAGGTAAACCATACGCCCGCCAATCCAAAGCAGGGTGACCAGGGTTAAAACCAGCAAAATTTCATTGATGGGCGTGGTGGCGATTTTTAAACGTTCCGCGCGGAATAGTTTCTTGAAATACTGGAAATTGGTCTTTTTAAAACGGTCTTCTTCACGGTGTTCATTGGTAAAAATTTTAACGATGTTGATGGCCGAAATGGCTTCCTGAAAAACCAGAACCACATCGGCAACCTGCTGAAAAACCCGCCGACTGCGACGCCGAATGGACTGACCTATCTTGTAAATGACGTAGAAACTAATTGGTAAAATTATGAAGGTGATTAAAGAGAGTTTAATGCTGATCATCAATAAAATAACGACGTTGGCAATGATTTGCAGCGGCGAGAGGATGATTTTGCCAAAACTTTGATTCAGCACCTGTTGGATGGCATTGACATCATTAAAGGCAATGGAAGTCAGGGTACCACTGTGATGCTCATGGTAAAAGGACATGGGCAGGCGCAAAAATTTACGTTGCAACTTGTTGCGGATGTCCACGACCACTCGCGCCTGAATGAAGGTCAGTAGCAGCTTACGGCTGTACTGAGAAACATTTTTCATTAAAAAGGCGAAAAAGATCACCAGACAGACGATTTTTAAGGTCTGAAAGCGGTCTTTTCTTAAAATAAATGATTTAATTTTGTTGTTAATTTGCTGGTAAATACCCTGGCCCTGTTCGCTGACTGTTTTAAGATTTTTTGTAATGGAAAATTGCTGGCTGGAATCGGCTGCTGCGGTGGTTTGTTGCAGATAGGCCGGACTGAACAATTCACGCACAAAATCAACCGAAATCCAGATGGACAGGTTGTTAAACAGCACGTAAGAGAAGGTCAGTAAAATGATTAAAACAATGCCCTTCCAATAGGGCTTAATAAAACTTAGAACTTTAAAATAGAGATTCATTCAATACCATTTCCATTTTTAATCGTCAAAGCAAACTTACAAATATTGCTTCAATTAACAAAGCAAAAGATTGTTCCCTGTGGGAGTTCCATTTTAAGATTTAATACCATTCCTTTCCCGCGCTGTTTTTTAGCTGGCGGGAAGCGGCGCACATCTTGCGCAAAATTTAAAGCAAAAGGC
>CAYNLJ010000359.1:0-2710 GCA_964398005.1 uncultured Caldithrix sp.
ATATTTACAGTCGTCCTATGCCACGGAAGAACTTTTTCAACTTAATGCACAGCTTGTCTATCAATATGACAAGGATCTGCAATATGTGCAGTTGGTAGATTATGGAAAAGCAGGCGATGAGGATTATTATACAACAGCCCGCTATCGTTACGTGCACTATTTTGATACCCTGGAAGTCGAAATTCCTAAAGAGATTTACTACTATTACGTCGTCCATCCGCAACTTTCGGATGAAGTACCGGCCTTTATTGACCCGTCTATCAGTGAAGACAATTACTCACATAAAAACAATATTGTGTCTCCGGACGCGGGCTTTTTCTGGCGTGATTTTCTTTACAACCATCCGGACATGGGTTATGCCGATCTAAAAAAGATGCTTAAGGCTGCGCGCACGGTTATCACGAAGCGCTATCATTATGAAGTAGATGGAAACATTGATGCCCTCGGCATTCTTAGCCGTTGGTTAGATCGAAGCATGAATTTTACTTCGGATGAGGAACGACCTCATCAACCGGTGCGTATTTACCGTAAGCATCAGGGCCGCTGTGGGGAATATTCAGACATGCGCCTGGCCATTGGACGCATTGCCTTAATCCCTACCGTTGCGGTCGCTTCTATTTCTACGGACCATGTCTGGAATGAGTTTTACCTGCAACAATGGGTGCATTGGGATGATACCATCGATAAACCAGATCAATACGAAAATGGCTGGGGCAAAAAGTTTGGTTCGGTTTTCCAGATGCGGGGTGATGGCTTTTTCACTTCGGTAACCGATCGATATTATTCAAAAATTTCGCGCATAACCGTACATGTTTCAGACAGCACTGGTCTGCCATTGGACGGTGCTCAGGTCATTTTGTACACCAAAGGTCTTTATTCTGACTTAAGTTTTGATAACTACGGAGTTACCAACAATGAAGGCGATGTAACCTTTGTCGTGGGAGCTGAACGTGATTACCATGTGCGTATTTTAACCGATTACGGAAACATTCCTGCAGGTTCACAGTGGGATGTGTACCGCATTGTACGCAATGCAACGCCGGGCATCCATTACATTAAAAGGTTTGAATTACCTGTTCAGTTTAATTCTCTGCAGGCTGAACCATCAAACGTCAGCTTAACCGATCAATCTCAGGCCTTGTTAAAAGTCAGCCTGGAAGCACAGCAGCAAATTTTGGCCAACCCTGATATTTTTGATGATCTGGGTGGTTCACCACGCAAATTTGTTCCAGTCGATAGTGGTAAATTTTCAGCCTGGATTTTAGATCAGGAAAATTTTGAAAAATACAACGCTGGACAGCCATTTGAGTACCTGATCGGGGAGAAAAGGACTTCAATATTAAATGTTGATTTTAACTTGTCCGGGGACAAAAATTACTATTTAATTTTAAGTAACCGTTTCTGTCGAAAAACGGCTCAAAGTCTGCAGGGCAGTCTGCAGTTGTTTAAAGCCAAAGATTCCACCATTGCCGATGTTCATCTGCTTAAAAGTTTTCCCAATCCTTTAGTTTCCGGTAATTCTAACACAACCTTGCGCTATGAACTGCCAGAAAAAACCGAATTAAAAATTGAAGTCTTTAATTCGTTGGGGCAAAAAATAAGAACCCTGTTTTCGGGCATCCAGTGGGCAGGTCAACATCAGATTAGCTGGGATGGGAAGGATGAACAGGGAAGAGCTGTGGCCACCGGCATTTATTTTTGTCAGCTACGAACTTCGAAAAGCGCCATCAGCCGCAGAATAATGGTCCTTAAATGAGACTAGTATTTGGGACTCTTCTTTAAATTGAATGAAGCAACTTTTGGCCTGTTTGTCGGGAAAAATTTTGTAAGAAAAATTACAAAGTGCAATAAATAAGCCCAAAAAAGTTTTACTTTTTATCAGTTTGTTTATTAACTTATCTACTCAAGTAGTCAATAAATAATTGAAAGTTTAGAAAATTTACAAACAGGCAAAAAGACAAAGAAAGGAGTTGCCTATGTTTGACCGCAGTATTCTTGAAAAATTAGGCATAAAAGATGAAAATTTTGGGGCTTCCACCGGACAGGAATGGAGTAAAACCACTGATGCAGGTGTTATTGAAGTGCATTCGCCGGTTGATGGCCAATTAATAGCCAGGGTTTACCAGGCATCCGAAAAAGACTACGAATGGGTAGTGCAAAAGGCACAGGAAGCTTTTAAATACTGGCGTACGATTCCGGCTCCCAAGCGAGGCGAAATTGTCCGGCAAATCGGTTTGCGTTTAAGAGAGTACAAGGATTTACTGGGTCGTCTGGTAACCTATGAAATGGGTAAATCCATTCAGGAAGGCTGGGGCGAAGTCCAGGAAATGATCGATATTTGTGATTTTGCCGTAGGACAATCACGCATGTTGTACGGTTTTACCATGCATTCCGAACGCCCTGAACACCGCATGTATGAGCAATACCATCCACTGGGCCCGGTAGCCATTATCACTGCCTTTAATTTCCCGGTAGCCGTTTGGTCCTGGAATGCCATGATTGCCACAGTAGCAGGCGACACCAACATCTGGAAACCGGCTTCTAAAGTGCCATTAACCGCTATTGCAGTTCAAAATATCGTAGCTCAAGTGGTTAAAGAAAATGACCTGCCCGAAGGCTTGTTCAATTTAATTATTGGCAAAGGTTCTGTGGTTGGCGAACGTATTCTGGAAGACAAACGTATTCCACTGGTTTCTCTCACCGGATCAAC
>CAYNLJ010000360.1:0-2708 GCA_964398005.1 uncultured Caldithrix sp.
GTAAAGAATCGTTTTGGCCCGGTTAACGAAATTGCGCTGTTTCGCATGGAAAACAACGGGCTGATTCCGGTAGCCAACCCTTCGGAACTCTTTTTGAATCTGGACGTGGAAGACCGCATGGGTACGGCAGTAGTGGCCATCATGGAAGGCAATCGCCCGGTTTTGATTGAAGTGCAGGCGCTGGTCAGTAAAACCCAGTTTGGCGTACCTCAGCGCACGGCCGTAGGCATTGATCATCGGCGGATGAATCTGCTTTTGGCGGTTCTGGAAAAAAAGTGTGGCAAGCCATTCAGTTTTTACGATGTGTTCATTAAAACTGCAGGCGGCATTCGCGTCACCGACCCGGCAGCCGACCTGGGCATCTGTCTTGCGTTAACTTCTTCCATGGATGAAATACCCCTGCCACGGGATGCCGTTTACGTAGGCGAAGTAGGGCTAAACGGAGAACTGCGACCAGTTAACCAGTTACCCGAGCGCATTAAAGAATCGCAAAAGTTAGGTTTCAAAAAAATAGTCATTCCTGACTCCAAACAAAAATTTGGTGACCAGCGGTCCATTAAAGTTCAGCGCCAGCGAAAGCTACAGGAACTGGTGGAATGGCTTAATGGTTGAATAGTGGATTGGTTGAATGGTTTTATGGTGGAGGCGAGGCATGCCTCGCCCATGAATAATCCCCAAATCGGTAGCCGTAGGCTCTACGAAAGTTAATAGTATAAGAGTTCAGAGTTAAGAGTAGACGTAAGCCCGTAACGCAAGCTTCAGCTTGCGTCTTAAATCATGGCGGCGTCACCAATCGGTAGCCGCAGGCTTTATGCCTGCGTGCCTGACACAAGAATTAGGTTGCACTTTTTGGAACGGACCAAAGGAATCGATACTTTTTTAACCATTGCAATCTGTGAATATCGGTAGTATTCCGTGCAACGCGTGTTCTAAGAAAGTAAGTGTCAACCTATCCGGATGGCGACGTTCAGACCTGTCCGGCTTGGACGGGGACAGTGTTTTTTTAAACGCAATTTTGCACAATGTAGAATGATTGAGAATAAACAACTTTTGAAAAATTAATGGTAAAAATTTGTTAATTTTTTTGGGAAATGATGAATTAATCAAAGGTTTTAATAAATAAAAGAATCGGAAAGGAAATTAAATGAACTTTGGTATTACAGAACTATTGATCATTGCCTTTATTATTATTTTGGTCTTTGGAGGGAAAAAAATCCCCCAATTAGCAAAAGGCCTGGGCAGCAGCATCAAATCTTTTAAAAAAGGCTTGAAAGACGCTGAAGAAAATAACGATCAGAACTGACATAAAGTTAGACTGTTTGCCATACTGACAACACTCCTTATTCCTCTTTTTAAATTTCAAGGATATATCCCTGAAATCAAAAGTGGCACTCCTTTTGCAATAAGTCTGGGCAAAATTAAAAGAAAAAGGAGGAAATGAAAATGAATTTAGATAAATTTACCATTAAAGCACAGGATGCTATTGCTGAAGCGCAGCGCCTGGTTACGGAACATGGTCAGCAACAAATTGAACCGGAACATATCCTAAGGGCTTTGCTGGCCGACCCGGAAGGTGTAGCGCAGGCTATTGTAAAAAAGTACGGAGTGCCACTACCCCAATTAGAACAGAAACTGGATCAGGCCATTGAAAAAATGCCTAAAGTTTACGGTGGCGGTGCCGGCCAGGTCTATTTAAGTCGCCGGGCCAATCAGATCATCAATAATGCTTTTAATGAAGCCCGTGCTTTAAAGGACGAATTCATCAGCACCGAACACCTTTTACTGGCCATCAGTGAAGAGAAAGAGGGCGATGCCGGCCGAATTTTGGCTTCGTTCGGTCTAACGCGTGACATGATTTTACGCGCCTTAATGGAAATCCGCGGTAATCAGCGCGTTACCGACCAGAACCCGGAAGCCAAATACCAGGCTCTGGAAAGATATGCCAGGGATTTAACGGATTTAGCCCGCAAAGGTAAACTCGATCCTGTAATTGGTCGTGATGAAGAAATTCGTCGTGTGTTGCAGGTGCTTTCACGACGCACCAAAAATAACCCTGTGCTGATCGGTGATCCTGGTGTAGGTAAAACCGCCATTGTAGAAGGCATTGCACATCGAATTGTGAACGGCGACGTGCCGGAAAACCTGAAAGACAAACGATTGGTGGCTCTTGACTTAGGCGCGTTAATTGCCGGGGCCAAGTTCCGTGGTGAATTCGAAGAACGTTTAAAAGCTGTGATTAAGGAAATTACCGAAGCTGAAGGACAGATCATCCTGTTCATTGACGAGTTGCACACCATTGTGGGCGCCGGTGCAGCCGAAGGAGCCGTAGATGCTTCCAACATGATTAAGCCGGCACTGGCCCGAGGTGAATTGCACACCATTGGCGCTACTACTCTGGATGAATATCGGAAGTACATCGAAAAAGACGCCGCGCTGGAGCGTCGTTTTCAACCGGTTCTGATTGATGAACCGTCGGTCGAAGATGCTATTTCTATTTTGCGCGGATTGAAGGAAAAGTACGAAGTACATCATGGTGTGCGCATTAAAGATTCTGCCATTGTGGCGGCAGCTGTGCTTTCCAAACGTTACATTAACGATCGCTTCTTGCCCGATAAGGCCATCGACTTAATCGATGAAGCAGCTTCCAAGCTGCGTATTGAAATCGACTCCATGCCGGAAGAATTGGATGATGTGGAGCGTCGCTTAAA
>CAYNLJ010000361.1:0-2707 GCA_964398005.1 uncultured Caldithrix sp.
CGCCCAGCTGAAGGACCTGGCAGCGTGAAAGCAAGGGAGCAATTACTTCAAACGAAGGGTTTTCGGTGGTGGCGCCCATTAAAATAAGTGTACCGTCTTCCACCGCGTGCAGCAGGGCGTCCTGCTGTGCCTTGTTAAAACGGTGGATTTCATCGATGAACAGGACGGTGGCTTTGTTGTAGTAGCGTCTTTGGGAACGGGCTTCCTCGATTATCTGTTTTACATCGCGTACACCGGAAGTAACGGCGGAAATGGAAACAAACCGGTAATCCAGCTCTTTGGCCAGCAAGCGGGCCAGGGTCGTTTTACCCACACCCGGCGGCCCCCAAAAGATGATAGAAGGTAGATAACCGGCAGCAATCTGTTTGCGCAAAGTGGAGTTCGGACCAATGACTTTTTGATGGCCAACTACTTCATTCAGGCTTTGAGGACGAACCCTTTCGGCCAGTGGCTTTTGTAAATTGGATTCTTCTGCAGGTGCGTCGAACAGATTGCTTGTTTGTTTTTTCATCAAATTCCTACTGCAAAAAATATTTCATTTCCAGACGACTTTCGTCGTTGGCTTTAACCTTAAGCTGAAACTTAAAATATTTGGCTCTGGTTTCAATCGGTTTCAAAGAAGAAGACAGCAGTTCCACTTCACGGTAGGATGGCAAATATTCAATCACTTCCACCACAACATCCTGCCTTTTGTGATTGCGGATTTTGTACTCAACCGTAAGTTTTTCGGTTTGTTTTGAAGGCTTTTCCCGTTTGAGCACATTCCGTTCAGAAACAATGTCAAAGGCGTTTCCTACATTTAGCAAAATCTCTTCATCTTTTGGCGTGTGTTTGATCTGATCTTCACCGATGAATTCCAGATCCTGCTGGTCTTCTTTGTACAATCGTACCATACCTGCCGGAAAAGGAATGCCCAGGTTGTTTTGTTTGCTGTTTTTAAAGGCAATTTTTACAGCCACTTTGTCCGGTTGATAGGAGCTTACCACAAATTTTTTTTGAACCCTTACATCGGTTTCCGGGAAGAGTTGAATCTGTTTTACCTGATTGTTTAACAGAGTCGTTTTACGTTGCAGGGTGTAAAGATGGTACTCAAAAAAAGCTTTTTCCTCGAACTGTTGCTTTCTGGTGGTTGGGGCTATCAAGTAATCCTCAAAAGAAACGGTTCGACGACGTGTTTTTTTTACCAGATTTAAATCACCGGCCATCAGCTTCAGTCGGGCGTTTTTGTAAACTTTACCGCTGGTGTTGTTAATGGTTACCCAACAGGCCAGTTGTAATTTACTGTCATCGGCGTTCAGCTTGCCCACGTAATCGGCGTACCAGTCCAGGCCACCAGTCAAATAGGTAAGACCAACTGCATGAGTTCCGCTTTTTTCGGCTTGCACTTTCCAAACCAGCGTAGGACGGGTGATGAATTGATGCTTATGTCTGGCGTAGTTTTTCAAAAGCACTTTTTGTTTGTCATTGCGCGGAATGATCTGTAGTTGCTGTTGTCCATCCAGCAGCATCAAATAGCTGGCATTGCTGGCCAGCAGGGTTCCGGAAATTTTACCCAATGCCGGATCGACTACCCAGATTTGCTGGTCAATCGATTTGGCCAGCACTTTGTCCACATTAATCAGATCGTATTCGTAATTCTGCTCTAAAACCGAAAATGATTTTTTCAAACTTTCGATCAGGACTGAAGTGGCGTCGATTTGCTGTGGAATATCGGTTAAAAGGTAGTCGTTCAGGCCTTTTTTAAGATTGATCTGACGCGTTTCGTGCACCAATCCTAAATTTTGATTGGTAACGGTAATGGCCAGGTCGCTTTGCGCCATCAGCCAGACAGCCATGACGCAAAGCATTGCGCTGATTTTAGGCACCAAATAACTTTTCATAGTTTTTTCTCACTTTATTTAAATTTTCCTGAATGCTGGCTAATTTGTCACGCTCAGCCTGTACCACTTTCTCCGGCGCCTTTTGCAAAAAGTTTTGATTGCTCAGCTTAGCCAGGCTGGCTTTTTCCAATCCTTCCAGGCGTTTAATCTCTTTTTCCAGACGTTCTTTTTCCTTGTCTAAATCCAGTGCTTCACGCAGCGGAATGAAGAACTCGGTCGATTGAACGACCACCACACCGGCCTCAGCTCGATCAAACTGCTCAGGCAAAGGGCTGATGGTTTCGATTTTGGCCAGTGCCTGAAAATGAGGCTTGCTGGCTTCAATCAAAGCGCTGCGCTGTTCATTGGCCAGATAGTAAACGTTGATTTTTTGCCCGGGTGCCACATTCATTTCGGCCCGTAAATTACGAATAGCGCCGATGGCTTCCTGCACAAAGCGTATTTCTTCTTCAACCTGTTCATCGATTAATTGTTCATTTACCTTGGGCCAGGCCGAAATGACGATGCTCTCTTCACCTTCAGCACGCAGGTTCTGCCAGATCTCTTCGGTAATGAAGGGAATGAAGGGGTGCAACAACTCCATGGAAGCCTTCATGATGTAAGTGGCGATGGCCAGAGCTGTTTGCTTTTCTTCTTCCTTTTCCGCATGGTACAAACGACGTTTAATCATTTCCAGGTACCAGTCACAGTACTCATCCCAGAAAAAGTGGTAAATGGCATTCAAGGCATCGTTCACTCTAAAGTTTTCAATTCCCTGACTGGTGTTTCGAATGGCTTTCTGAAAACGGCTTAAAATCCAGCGATCTTCCAGAGTAAAGTAGTCTTTG
>CAYNLJ010000362.1:0-2703 GCA_964398005.1 uncultured Caldithrix sp.
GTGTTAGACCTGAAACGGTTAACCAGAAGTAAGTGCTGTCCTGATCGACCGAATCCTTTTTCATCAGGTAGGCTTCGTCCACTTTCCAGTCATTAAAATCACCAATCACGTAAACAAATTTTTTGTACGGCGCAAACAGGCACAGGGTAACGCTCTGATCATCCAGATAATTTTCGCCTTCAACAATTCCTTCAGGGCGATTTTCATCGGATTGAATTGGATTAACAATAAAGATAAAGGTTTCTGAACTTTCATTATTTGAAGTGTCGGTCACGCTGGCGTACACCGTCTTTTTTCCATGATCATCCAGCGGGGCATGATAGGTGTAACGCAGAGTGTCATCTGTCGTCTGGCTTACGAGAACACCGTTAATGCGTAAACTAAATTGTTTATGTTGTGTACCAATAGCGGCCGCGGTTAACACCATTTGCAGGGAATCTCCTGCCTGAACAAAAACCGGTGAGCGTTCGGGAAGACCAAAAGTCACCTCAACCTGAGGTTGCACAATTACCAGGTTGATGCCCGGTTCATAAAGTTCATAAAAAATATCGGCTCCGCCGACATCCCGTCCTGTTTTTGAACCGTCTGAATTGCGAAAGACAAATGCTAATTTTAAAATCTTTTCACTTTTGGGAACCCCATAATATTCATAAGGATGACCGATCGTCAGCTTCCATAGATTTTGTTCCACTCTGACTAATTTAGCCTTGGGCAAATTTTGATTCCATTCGGCGATCACATACTTCCAGTCACTGGGTCCGCTGCTTAAATTGGTGATGACACCAGTGTGGGCATAAACGTCCGTGCCGGAATAGTTCATCAACCCCTGATCACCCTGATCGGCATGGAAATAAACCACAATGGAATCATTAGCCGTAGCATATGGGGGTTCTGTTGTTACCACCTGACCACGAACAAGACCAAAGTTCAAGGCCAGAACAAAAACCATCAGCAGATGAAGTCTATTAAACATACGATAAATTCCTTTTTCCATTTAATAAAACCTTTTCTTAAATATAGTTCCTAAAAATTTAAAGATTTCCTTCTACCAATTTTTTCAACTCTCCCCGGCACTATTTCATCCTGTTTGTTAACATTACCTTGCCCGCCTCTTTTAAGTTAAAGAGAGTAATGGGAGACAGTATTGGAATCGATAATTAATTTTCAACCTTCTTTAAATAAGAGTCCCTGATAGCCGCTTAAATTTATTTGTCCCTGTTTTGTTTCAAATTTTTGCGATGTATTTAAAATAAGTTTTCCGTTGGGCAATGGAACAGTTCTTTGGTTGCCGCTAAAATTGATGATGACCACCAGATCATTCTTTTTCAAATACCAGATATCCTCATTTAAATACTTTTCTTCAAAATGATATTGGTCTGTTGACAATGCCGGATCTTTTTTTCTGAGGGTGATTAATTGTTCCAGAATGCGTTTTACTCTATGGTTCTTTTTCTGCCAATCAACTGGTTCTCTTTCAAACAGGGAAGGAGTTTTTTCAGATCCGATTTCCTGTCCATTGTAAATTAAGGGAATGCCGTGCAAGGTAAAAATAAACAACAAGCCGGCCAAAAGTTGATCCTCACTGAATTGTGAAGCCGCTCGGGGTAAGTCGTGGTTTTCCAGAAAGCGTAAAGGCAGAGCATTCTTCGGGTAAAAAGCCTTTTTGGCCGCTACCCAGTCCGCCAGAGTTTTAAGCGCTTCCTTTTGATTTATGGACAGCAAAAAGAGATCCAGGGTACTCCAGTCGTAAGTGCTGTTAAAACCTATGGCGTGAAGCCGGTGGCTTTCCCATTCGGCCAGCAGAAAGAAATCTTCCTTTAGTTCCCGTAACTGGGGAACAATCCACTCCCAAAATTCGAAGGGAACCAGTCCCGCCACATCACAGCGGTAACCATCAACGTCAAAATGTGCGATCCAGTGCTTCATTACCTCGGCCATGTGTTGCCAGGTGACTTGCTGTGTATAATCCAGATCCACCACATCGGTCCAATCGGCTACCTTGCGCAGTGGATTACCCCGATCATCATACCTGACCAACTGTGGGATTTTTTTAAGATGTACATAATCATGGGCCACATGATTGGGCACCATGTCAATCAGCACTTTCATGCCTAACCGATGAGCGGTTTGCACAAGCTCTTTAAAATCACCTTCCGTACCATATTCCGGGTTTACGGTAAAATAATCTTTGATGGAATAGGGGCAGCCCAGGCTTCCCTTACGTTGAACCCGACCGATCGGGTAGATGGGCATAAACCAGATGACATCAATACCTGTTTCCTTTAAAGCAGGCAAGGCCTTTTTTACAGCATTGAACGTACCTTCTTCAGAAAAGGCGCGTACGTAGATTTCATAAATGACCTGTCCCTTAATCCAATCAGGATTAAGAGGGCCTGTTTCATCTCCTAAATCAAGAAAGGTACTGTCAAATCCCAGCCGCTTAATCTTCGGTTCGATCTTTTCAAAAACTTGTTGCGCATCTATTTTCATTCAAGCTATTTCCATTTAAAAAATCGGTGAAACCTGTTTCTTTTTGTACTTTTCGATTAATTTGTCCAGATTCTCAAAACCGCCCTTTTGCATGGCAACCACCGAATGACTCACATCTTCTCTCATTCGGATGCCGTAAAGCGTAATGTCCAGAATGATGTGATTGGTGGCGATATCCACAATGGCTTTATTGTCTGTCCAGGCCGTTTTTTT
>CAYNLJ010000363.1:0-2676 GCA_964398005.1 uncultured Caldithrix sp.
CCCTGACCGCCGCCCACACACAAACTGGCCAGGCCCAATTCAACCTGTCGTTCCTGCATTTCTTTAGCCAGAGTCAGCAATAACCGCGCACCGGAAGCGCCCACCGGGTGGCCAATGGCAATAGCGCCGCCGTTTACATTTAATTTTTCCGGATCAAGTGGTTCCATTCGTGTGCCCAAATATTTTTCCGCCAGAGTAGGAGAATCGAACAGTTTTAAGTTGGCCAGCACCTGCGCGGCAAAGGCTTCATTAATTTCAAAAAGATCGATGTCTTTCATGGTTAAATTGGCCTGCTTAAACAATTTGTGCATGGCAAAGGCCGGTCCCAGCCCCATCTTCTCCGGACTTAAAGCAGCAAAGGCAAAGGCCTTAATGCGCACCAAAGGTTGAAATCCCATGGCACGCGCTTTTTCTTCTTCCATGATCAGCAACATGGCTGCGCCGTCGGTAATCTGGCTGGCATTACCCGCGGTAATCGTTCCGTTTTTACGATCGAAAACGGGCTTTAGCTTTTGCAGGGCTTCCATGGTCTGATTTTCCCGGATGCCGTTGTCCTGCTGAACCAGCCCCACTTCCGGAGCTTCAACCGCCACAATTTCCTTAGCCAGGCGACCGGACTGTTGCGCACGGGCTGCCTTTAAATGACTTTGCAGAGCAAATTCGTCCTGTTCCCTACGACCAATGGCAAATTCTTTGGCCAGTTCTTCGGTTACCTGGCCCATGTTTTTACCACAAAAGCCATCGGTCAGGCCCAGTTGCAGCCCGATGACCGGTTTAAAAAAGGAAAGCTTAAAGCGCAACAACGTTTGCCATTTCTCTTTCGCCGATTTAGCTTTAAACCAATCAGTAAACCAGTTCTGCGCCTGCCGGGTAAAAAGCAAGGGAATCTGTGACATGCTTTCCACGCCACCGGTTAAATAAAGCTGACCATGTCCCATCTGAATGCGGTACCAGGCATCGGCCACGGCCTGCATGCTGCTGGCACAATTGCGCTGCACGCTAAAGGCCGGAATGGAAGCATCCAATCCGGCGAACAGGGCAATATTGCGGGCAATGTTGGTGGCTTCCGGTGGCTGGGCTACATTGCCGACGATGACTTCATCAATTTCAGCGGAAGACAAATTAAATTTTTCTACCAGCTTTTTTAATACTTCGGCACCCAGATGCTGGGCAGGCAGTTCTTTAAAAAGCGTATTGTATTTAATAAAAGGTGAACGAAGGCCATCTACAATAACAATCTTTTTCATTGCCATAGCATTTCCTGTTTATTTAAAACTGATTTTAAAAAATAAGGATTATTTGATTTAGTTGCCAGATAGATGAGGGAGAATTCGTATATGGAGTTAAATTCAACTTTTAGTAGCCTTTGATTGATTTTCCATTGTGTTTCAAGATCATGTGTCGATGGCCTAATCTTTAAAATTAATTAAAGAATATGAGGCGGTAAACCTAATTTTTCTTTTCCAAATCAGAGTAAAAAAATTAAAGCTTTCCGTTGATGATCCCATTTAAACGCCAATTTGGAAACGACAATTTAGCAATTCCGAAGAGAATCTAATTATTCCTCGATGAGATAATCTTTTAAAAAAGCAATCTGCTGCTGAGACGAAAACTCAAATTCTTTACTGGGATAGTAAAGGATGCCAAAATGTCCGCCCTCTACTTCTACCAATCGTTTTGGTTCCGGCGCCCTATTATAGGCTTGCATGGCAATCTCAGAATTTGCTCCTTCCATTTCATCATTTTTGGCTACTACCATCAATAAAGCAGCTTTGATGTGGGAAATACAATGGACAGGATTTAATGGTGATGGGACATCCGGTACGGCGATTGTGGCATTGTTGACCCACCCTGTTTCAAATCGTCCACCATATTCAATAAACCATCGATAAGCAGTGACAGGCAATAGGAGAGAAGGAATAGTCTGTGGATCAAATGAAACAACGGGCATTGGTCCTACCATTTTTTCAGGATCACCTTCAACATTGCCATGCAACAGAGTTTCCCGGATAAGTTCAAACTGTGTTCCGCCCAGATCATCCACTGGCAGCTGATCACCAAATGCCGGTACCTGTGCAATAAGACCTTTTACTCTATCATCAATTGCCGCTACTGCAATAATTTCAGCAGCACTCAGACTATCTCCCCACAAAACGATTTTATTACCACGCAGTTCCTGAAAATGACTCACAAATTCAATTGCATCCCGATATCCTCTGGCCTGAACCCATTTGTTGATCTGCTGCCTGGGCTCTCCTCCACTCATTCCAAAATTCCGATGATCATAAAGTAACACATTGAAACCAGCATCGTAAAATGCTTCTGCGTAACAGTCAGCAACCATACCGTTGATCGTAGCTGAGAAACCATGCGCCATAATGATAATAAGATTATTCTTACTTTTTGGGTAATTAAGATACAATCTACCTTGTAATCTGGCGCCTTCCGAAAAAAACTCTACATTCTGGTACACAAATCCCCCTTCAATCCATAAAACTAGTTTTGTAATGATTTTGCCAACGCTTAGCGATTTTTACTTTTTTGCAGATAATAATCATATAATTCGAGTAAATTTTGTTCACTCTCCATGACTTCAGACAGATAGGTCAGAAACTTAAACTTATCTGTTTCTTTTCTGCTTTCCATATGATCGTACAGATGCTCGATTAATTTGTT
>CAYNLJ010000364.1:0-2671 GCA_964398005.1 uncultured Caldithrix sp.
GACGAGTTGGTGGTAACGAAAATATTATGGTAGATGTAAGAATTATTGCAGCAACGAACAAAGATTTGGAAGCTGAAGTAAAAAACAACCGTTTCCGATTAGATCTATTGTATCGTTTGAATGTCTTCCAGATCCAACTTCCGCCATTACGGGAGCGTAAAGATGATATTCCGGTATTAATCGACCACTTTATCAAACTGCTTGCCAAACGCTTTGGTAAACCGATTAAAGGGATTACACAAGATTGTCTTCAGGTTTTACAATCCTATGATTGGCCGGGCAATGTTCGAGAATTAATTAATGTTATTGAACGAGCCATCATCCTTGAGAAAGGAACATTGATCAGCAGGGATGTGCTGCCTTTGGAATTTGTACCCAAAACTCAGACTACCGCGAGCCCGAACAAAATGTTTGACATCCCGGAAACAGGCTTTTCCCTTGATCAATGGGAAAAAGAGATCATTCGCGCAGCATTGAGTAAGGCACAGAATAATAAAACACGGGCCGCACGATTATTGGGCATAAGTCGGGACAAACTACGATACAAAATAAAAAAGCACCATTTAGAATAACTGCGCAATATCCCCCACTTTAGTGCGTGATTTCACCCACATCACCCCATTCCTCTTGTTAAGTTCAATGCAATTCCAAAAGTATTGCCCTATATTTCAACAATTTTTACAAATTAAAAAAATAAATATTTTCGGCATGAAATTTGTAACTTTAATTGAAAAATAAAAATGATTAAAAATTTTTCATTTACTAAAACACAGGAGGTTTCTATGAAATACTTATTGTCTTTTTTAATGGTATTAAGTCTTGTTGCCTTAACTTTCGGTCAGAACATTGCTGGTTCCGACCACGACTTTTCCAATGAGAACTGGAACAATACCGGCGAAATTTGTATTGTTTGTCACACCCCGCATCACGCTGATGTTTCAGTAACCGATGCTCCTTTGTGGAACCATGAAGTGACTTCTGCTACTTTTACCGTTTATTCCAGCTCAACTTTAGACGCTACTGTTGGGCAACCAGACGGAGCTTCCAAACTCTGTTTAAGCTGCCATGATGGCACCGTAGCTGTAGACAATTTTGGTGGCAAAACCAATGGCACTCAATTCGTATCTGGTAATAAGTTAATCGGCACCGATTTAAGTAATGATCACCCGGTATCTTTTGTATATGATGCCAATCTGGCCAATACCGACGATGGTTTGTACGATCCAACTACCACAAATTCAGGTTTAGGCGGCACGATTGACACTGACATGCTGATCGGTGGTAAAGTACAATGCGCTTCCTGCCACGATGTTCACAATGGTAGTGGCGTGCATGATTTGCTGGTCAAATCCAATGACGGCAGTGCACTTTGCTTAACCTGCCATCAGAAATAAAAGTGAGATAATTATCCTTGCTTGTTTTTTAATAAATCATTATTATTTGCGGGCGATATTCTCAGGATATCGCCCGTTTTATTATTGTTTAATATTAGGAGCATAGAATGGGTATGCAACGAATTCTGATTCGCACTTTCCTGGGGCTAAGTATTCTGCTGATAGGGTGTGTCCATCGCCAGTTTACCCCTATCACTCTGGATAATATCGTTGTGTATCCACCTCCGCCGGATACAGCCAGGATTCAATACCTTACCAGCTTTAGCAATAGTGTAGATATTACAGGCCAGCGACAAGGACTGGCCCGCTTAATTCTGGGTGAAGATAAAGGTAAACCCATCATTAAACCTTACGGATTGGCTCTTCATAAAGGTAAAATTTATATTTGTGACACCATTTTAGGTGGTCTGGAGATCATAGATTTAAACGCGAGAACATTTGATTATTTTCAACCAGCTGGAATGGGGGTTTTAAAAAAACCGGTCAACTGTTTTGTTGATAAAGATGGAACTCTTTATGTAGCCGATACAGGTCGTAAACAGATTGTTATTTTTACCCCGGATTTAAAATACAAAGGTCAAATCGGCGATCCTTCTTCGATGCGTCTTGTAGACGTTTTTGTTTCTCAGGACACCATTTGGGCCTGTGATATGGTTGGACATACGGTACGTGCCTTTTCCAGAAAAACCTTAAAACAAATTTTTCGCTTCCCTGAGCAGAAACCCAAAACCGATCCTTTTTTAAGTTCCCCCACAAATCTTTATGTAACCAAGGATCGCGTATATGTCAGTGATTTTGGGGCGTTTAAGATTAAGATATTTAACAAACAGGGAGAACTCCTCTCAACTGTAGGTAGTTACGGGAAATTCCTGGGGCAATTTGTCCGTCCAAAAGGTATTGCGGTGGATCAGGATCTTAGATTGTTTGCTGTAGATGCAGGTTTCGAAAATGTTCAGATATTTGATAAAAATGGCAAATTACTGATGTATTTTGGTGGTCCTTATGAAAAGCCCGGCGATATGTGGCTACCGGCCAAAGTTGTTATTGATTACGAGCATGTGCCTTATTTCGAAAAATACGCGTACTCCGGATTTAGACTAAAGTATCTAATTTTTGTTACGAATCAATATGGACCGGACAAAATTAGTGTGTACGGTTTCATCGAATCCAAAGGAACGGAATGAAGCACAGGTCACTGGTCTTTCTCCTGCTAATTTTAATCTCATGCAATCCGCACACACGGTACAAAGTGTTATCTGTCTTTTTTGATGGAGTAC
>CAYNLJ010000365.1:0-2639 GCA_964398005.1 uncultured Caldithrix sp.
TGCATCAATTGACCTGGCAGGGCAAGGATGATGCCGGCAGATCCATGCCCAGCGGCATTTACATTGTTTCTCTGAAAGCAGGTAAAAAGACGGCAAAACAGAAGATATTATTAATAAAATGAAGTTGGAAGTTTGAAGGGAGAAGTTAGAAGTGTGAAAGGTGAAGTTTGAAAATTAAGGGAGGATGAGGTTGGGTGAAAAGCGATGTGCCGGAACGAACATTCAACTTTGCAAGGAGAATCGTAAATCTATGTCTGCTTCTTGAGGAAAAACCTGGTGTTCCAGAATTTTAGGAAAACAACTGTTACGCTCCGGTACATCAATTGGCGCCAATATAGAAGAAGGGCAGGCTTCCCAAAGTGATGCAGATTTCATTCACAAATACAGCATCGCCTGCAAAGAAGCCCGCGAAACTCATTATTGGCTACGCTTATTGTCTGCGACTAAAATTTTACCGGCAGAAAAACTAAGTCCCTTGACGCAAGAGTGTGATGAAATTATTGCTATTTTAACAACAATTATTAAAAAAATGAGAAATAAGATGAAGGAAGAAGTTAGAAGGGAGAAGTTTAAAGCTTGAAGTGTGAAGTTTGAGGGGGCAAAGCTGGTTTGTGATTTTGTTCTTTCGAATGTAAAAATCTTTTTTACGAAACATGTAGGTTGTTCAAATAAAATAAAATATACACCTACAATGAATTTGAAAAATTCTCTGTTGACTGACTTTAAAATTTACTAAATAAAGTCAAGGGCCATTATTTTAAAGCCCGATTATGTTTTCTAAAAAAATTTTAATACAATTCCCCTCAATTTTCTTACTTCACACTTCAAACTTCAGCTATCCCCCTTTCCACTTCAAACTTCACCCTTCAAACTTCAAACTTTTTTAAATTCTAAAATAGGTTTATGGAATAAGTAAAAGGGATATTCGCCATGCTAAAAAAACTGCTACTCCTACTTTTATTAGCCAGCCAGGCGCTCTGGGCGCAAAAAACTCTGCCCCACGGCCTGACCAAACAGGAAAAAGCGCTCTTAAAATCATATCGCTCCCCTGTCATTGAAACCGCTTACCAGACGCCACCACCCAATCCGGTGCGCACCATGGCCGAATGGGAAGAACTGTCTGGCTTAATGATCACCTGGGCCGATTACTACCACATCCTCAAAGAAATTGTCCGCTACGCTCAGCAGGAGTGCACGGTTTACATTGTCTGCCGCGATTCCAATCAAGTAAAAGCTTATCTGTACCAAAACGGTGTGCCGATTAACAACATTAAATTTCTGATAGAAGATTTTAATTCCATTTGGTGCCGTGATTACGGCCCCTTTTCCATTTATGAAGAAGGCACCGATAGCCTGTTTTTTACGGACTGGATTTACAATCGCCCGCGACCCGATGATGATGTTCTGCCGGCAGCCATGGCGGACGCCTTCAATGTTGACCTTTACCAGATGACAGAGCCTCCTTACGACCTAACAGCCACCGGCGGTAATTTCATGACCGATGGTCTGGGCACCGGTTTTTCTTCAAAGCTCATCTTAGATGAAAATCCTGATCACACCGAAGCTGAAATTGATGACATCATGTACCAGTTCATGGGCATTGATCGCTACATTAAGTTTGAAACCCTACCCTATGACGATATTCACCATATTGACATGCACATGAAGTTGCTGGATGAAGAAACGATTTTGGTTGGTCAGTACCCGGAAGGAGTAGCCGATGGCCCGCAAATTGAAACCAACCTGCAATATTTGCTGGACAATTACCAGACCTGCTACGGACGTGACTACCAGGTGGTGCGCATTCCCATGCCGCCGGACAAATACGGCAAATACCCTGATGAAGGCGGCGCGTACCGTACTTACACCAACAGTGTGTTCGTTAATAAAACCGTCATCATTCCAACGTATGAGGAAAAGTACGACACGACCGCCTTCCGGATTTACAGGGAAGCGTTGCCAGGTTACCGCATTGTGGGCATCCCCTGCGATGACATCATCAGTCTGGATGGCGCCATCCATTGCATTACCCATGAATTAGGTGCCCGTAATCCGGTCTTTATTGCCCATGCAAAAATCCGCTCGGCTAATGCTACGGAACCAAACTACCAGGTAGCCGCCGTCATTAGAACTTCTGCCGGAATTGACAGCGCTTTAACCTACTGGACAACCGACACCACCGCCGGGTTTAATCCTTTAAAAATGACTTACACTAACAACGATAGCTTTGTAGCCCAAATCCCAGCGCAACCGGCCGGCAGCGAGGTCTTTTATTACATCACTGCATTTGCCTCCAACGGCAAGGTCATCAGCAAGCCATTGGTCGGGGCTAAAGGCGCCTGGAATTTTAAGATAGAAAGCGCCTCGTATGTAAATGCAGATAAAACTGCACTGCCTGCAGATTTTACAATCCATTCGGTGTACCCCAATCCTTTTAACGCACAAGCGGTTTGCCGTTTTAGTTTGAAAACAAACGCTACGATTGATTTTGCCCTATTTTCCATCGATGGACGTAAAGTAAAAGAACTGGGACAACGGACATTTAAGGCAGGACTGCATCAGTTTACCATTAACGCGCAAAATTTAAGCAGCGGGCTCTACTTTTTAAGAATCCAAAACGACCGACATGTGGAATACAG
>CAYNLJ010000366.1:0-2634 GCA_964398005.1 uncultured Caldithrix sp.
AACTAAAGAAAAATCAGTAGTCCTGGAACATGAAAACTGCCTGCCCTGTCACCAGACGGCCATTGATGAAAATTGTGAACATTGTCATGACAGCAAAGAAAAACCACCATTCGACCATACAAAAACCGGCTGGCCGTTAAAGCCTTTTCACAAAAATTTACCATGTCAGGCCTGCCACCAGGAGCAGACTGAATTTAAAACTTTAGCTACCCGTTGCACCGCTTGTCACAAAACTAACTGGCAGGCTGGTTCATTTGAACATTCTGTAACAGGTATCAGGCTTGATGAAAATCATGCTGAAATTGATTGTGAAAGCTGTCATGTAAATCGCAATTTCAGCCCAAAACCAGTCTGTTCTGAATGTCATGAGGACAAATCTTTTCCAAAAGATGTCCCGGGTAAACGAATTAACAGGTAACTGGCCATGTTTAACAAAATCTCATTTAAACTCATTTTAACCATTGCTGTCGTGGCTATTTTGGTGTTTACCGGATTTGCGGTGATCAGTTTAAATACGCAAACCAATCTGGTCATGAGCCAGGTTAAGAATTTCGTCAACACGCAAAGTGAGACGATTAAGAACAGCACCAAAGTCTCCATGCTCAACAACAATCGCGAACTGACGCACGAAATCATTCGGACCGTTGGCAAGCAACCCTGCATCCGCCAGGTGCGCGTTCTAAACAAAGAAGGCGAAGTCATGTACGCGGCCGACACGACGGAAATCGGCAAGGTACTTGACAAAAAAGCCGAAGCCTGCTACAGTTGCCATGCCTCCGACCAGCCATTGGAAAAACTGACCATCTCCGAACGCGTACGTGTGTACCGAAGACATCCCGATTCCACACGCATTATGGGCATTATTAATCCTATCTACAATGAGCCCTCCTGCTGGCAGGCCGATTGCCATGTGCATCCCAAAAGCCAGAAAGTTTTGGGTGTACTGGACTTGACCGTTTGTTTGAAAAAAGTCGACCAGGAAATTGCCAGCGTACGTCAGAAAATGGTTTTAATCGCTGCTCTGGCCATTATTTTACTGGCTTTCATTTTATGGTTATTGATTCAAAAATTTGTGGATCGTCCGGTTAAAAAATTGTTAACGGCCACACGCCAGGTAGCTTCCGGTAATCTCAATTACACCATTCCCGATCTGGGTAATGATGAGTTAGGCATTTTAGCCCGCTCCTTCAATAACATGACCAGAAAACTGGCCGAAGCCCGGCAGCAGCTTTTTCAATCGGACAAAATGGCTTCATTGGGTCGATTGGCTGCCGGTGTGGCGCACGAAATTAATAATCCGTTAACTGGCATTTTAACCTACGCCAGCTTTTTACTTAAACGAACCAAAAATCAGCCGGAAATCCACAATGACCTGCAGGTAATCGTACGCGAAACCATGCGCAGCCGTGAAATCGTTAAAGGCCTGTTGGATTTTGCGCGGCAGTCCATCCCTAAAAAAATCAAAACCGATATTCATCAGGTAATTGATCGTGCACTGACCGTTGTTGACAATCAGTTAACCTTAAATCACATCGAAGTGGAAAAGAAATTTGCGCCAAGATTGCCGGAGGTTCAGATTGACCCCAATCAGATGCAACAGGTTTTTATTAATCTGATTTCCAACGCCCAGCAGGCCATCGGTTCCAAAGGTGGTAAAATCAAGATTCAAACGGCCCTGGTGCGACTTTCGCCGTACGGCAAGGTACAAATCAAACAAGCCCTGTGCCCAAAAGGCCACGATTTAATGGATGAAAATCAGCGCATTGACGGCCTGCCATCCATTAAAATCAAAGTACGGCTGGATGGCCAGGAAGGGCTGGTTTATCTTGATCCCATTTACGGACGCAATCATTATCGCTCCGAAATTTCGGTGAAAAATAAAGATATTAAAGACATTGTTTGTCCTAAATGTAACATTTCATTAATGGACAAAGAACAATCCTGTTCGGAGTGCAATGCGCCGGTTTACGTGCTGGAAATCCCGGGCAAGGGACAACTGCAAGGCTGCTTTACCGACGATTGTCAGTGGCAGTACTGGGATTACATCGAAAGGCAGGGCCCCCGTGATTACATCGAGATCAAAGTCAGCGATACCGGTTGTGGGATTCCACCGGAAATCATCGATAAAATTTTCGATCCTTTCTTTACCACCAAAGGCCAGCAGGGCACCGGTCTGGGCCTGGCCGTCATCTGGGGCATTTTAGAAAATCACGAAGGTACGATTTCGGTGGAAAGTAAAGTGGGTAAAGGGACCACTTTTACCATTCACTTACCGGTAAAAACTATTTAGAGGCAACCATGGAAAAAGAATCCAAACAGCTGTTAGCCATTGACGATGAACAGGTCATTTTGGACGCTGTTAAACGCGTGGCCGGCTCCGAAGGCTGGCAGGTAAGCACAGCAGCCGATGCCCACCAGGGGCTGGATTTGGCCATGAAGAACAAATACGACCTTTGTCTGTGCGACATTAAACTGCCGGATATGGACGGCTTTGAATTTTTGGAACATTTGCGAAAGTTCAACAGCCCTCTGCCGGTCATAATGACCACCGGTTACGCCACCGTGGAAAATGCCGTCAAATCGCTGGATTTGGGGGCAATTGATTATTTGCCCAAACCATTCACCGCGGACGAA
>CAYNLJ010000367.1:0-2627 GCA_964398005.1 uncultured Caldithrix sp.
ACCACCGGACAAGCCAATACAACAGCAATATCTCCCAAACCACAGGAGCCAATAATCCATTGCATGACATCATAAAACACAAAATTTCCCGGACGAATCTCATCAATAAAGTCAAAATCTTCTGCAACGCTACAGGATGGTGTATCTCCTATGGAGATGATCATTTCAGGAAACAGCGATTTATATCTCTGTTTTAATTTACTCAATAAGGTAAGATTTCTCAGGTGAATATTTAAAATTTCTTTTTTTGAACGGGCAGAATAGGTGTTGCCGGCATGGGTTAAAAATCCCTTAAAATTAAGGTGCGTATGTTGTTTAATTTCTTCCAGCAATCGATCGATTTGATCAACATCATCCACCTTGATGCCGGTTCTATGATATCCGGTATCAATTTTTATGAACAATCCTATTTCTTTTTTTAGCCTGGTGGCAAGTGTTCGAACGATATGTTCATCTTCTACCAATAAATTAAGTTGAATTTTGCCGGATAAGGAATTTATCAAATCCATTTCACGCAAATTAACCGGGAAAGCAACCGTAATGTCCTGCCAGCCGTCTGCAGCAAAATATTCGGCCATCATCAAAGAGGAGACTGTTATTTTTTGAACTCCAAATTCTTTAAACCAACGTCCTATTACTCTGGATTGATGGGTTTTAAAATGGGGCCTGAAGATCAGACGAAAATCCGAAGCTTTTTTAACCATCCGCTGAATATTTTGTCTGCTTTTTTGTTGATCGAGCAAGAGGGTGGGCCGAACTATGGCATCTAAGTTTAGCATAATCTTCCTTCTAAAATCAACAACTTAAACGATTTGTTTACTTGTAATATTTTAACGTAACATTTGTTTCTAAATATAGGGGCAATCTCCTGCCTTTTCAAGAAAATTTGAAGCATCTATTTATTTGTAAATTTAAAAAAACGGCTAAATTTTTAACTGGAAAACACATCCGCAACACATGCCTGATAATATTGTAACCTGAGATTTCATGTCGAACATCTCATAGAATTTTGGATGGATAGTCTGACAACCTTCCAAGAGATTTGCCTCAACAACCTAAAAGATTTCCAATATTGTATCTGTCCTGTAAAATTTCCGTACTTTTGTTGACGATTCGTTTTTTTAATGTTAAATTAGAATTGAGGAAAAAGTGAAATTTAGATTTCTGTCTTCCGCCACCTGCGGCTTCTTCTTTACGATAAGTTAGGACAACATTCCCTAAAACATACATTAACCCGGAAGGAGTCGTCATGAAAAATTTTTTAATATTTTCAAGCTTTTTGATTTTCCTTTTTTGCAACTCAGGGACAGCAGACTGGAATTCCGAAATCATTGACTCTGGTTATGATCCTGCTGTTACTGTAGAACCCGAGGGGCAAATTCATTTATGTTACACTAAAAACGACGTTGCCATGTACGCGACTAACCGTAATGGCAGATGGCAAACACAAGCTGTTTCCGAAAACGCACGAGCCTGGGATATTGTTTATTTTGAAGGCATCGTCCACTATTGCTATGCCAGTACCAATCCTTTTTCCGGAGTTACAAGTCTTTATTACACCCGCAAAGCTGTAGATGCAAGCAACTGGGAATCGTCAGAATTAGTAGTTACTTCCAACAACAATGTTTGGGCTGCTTCAATGAGTGTTGATCCCACCGGTGCAGTACACATTTTATTTATGGATTGTAATGGTCCTGCTACCAGTGGCAGTATGGTTTACTGCAAAAGAGTTTCAAACGACTGGCAGGTGGAAGGCATTGGTGAAGCTTATGATTATGCCGCTGTGTCAGCTGACGTTCAAGGTTTTGCCCACGTTATTTATTATAGCCTAAGCATGGGCGGCTCGATGTATCTGACCAATTCGCCTTCTGGCGACTGGCAACATCCGGAACTCATTGAACCGGTCGGTGGACAACTAGAAGGTATGGAATGTGACATCGACACCGATAAAGATAATTTACCACATGTCATTTATGTCGCAGACGATAGGGAAGACTACAAATATGCCAAGCGCACAGACAGTTGGGAGATTTCATTATTGGAAGACGGTGATGTTCAAAGCGGGGGCAATGCTATAGCGGTTGATAAAGACGATGCTGCGCATGTGGCCTTCTTCCATCTTGGGAGCGGAACTTTAAAATACAAAAAGATTAAAAATGGTTTCCTTTCTGAAAGCAATATTGCAAGGAGCGGGCGGTATAACGATATTGCAGTAGATTCAACTGTTTCTGCTCACGCAGTTTTTGAAGACGATGATGGCAATATTGTTTACGCCAAACAACCGCCAAGTGACATTTCAACCACCGAAACAATTCCAAATCAATTTTACCTGGCACCCAACTTTCCCAATCCATTCAATTCCCAGACAAGAATCACATACTCCGTTGGAAAACCTGGGCTGGTTGAGTTAAGAATATTTGACATTCAGGGAAAACTGATTAAAACTTTGGTTCATCAAGCAAAAGCCGCCGGACAATTTGACGAGCTCTGGGATGGAACCAATCACCTGGGGCTGGCCGTGCCAAGTGGAGTTTACTATTGCGTATTCAAATCCGAAACGTTTGAACAAAGCCGCAAGCTTGTCCTGATTCGTTAAAATAACGAAGTCGCTGATGTGGGGGAACTTT
>CAYNLJ010000368.1:0-2625 GCA_964398005.1 uncultured Caldithrix sp.
GCGTAATCGGCCATGCCACTGCCCACGTAACCAATGGCTGCCTGCATGGCTTCGGTACCTGCCTTACAGGCAAACTCAAAATCACCGGCTGTATTGGATGGTGCAATGCCCAGGGCCTGTGCCACTACCGTTCCACTGGGCTTCACCGCGTAAGGATGAGACTCCGAGCCAATCCAGACTGCGCGAATTTTCTGTGCTTCAATTTGTGCCCGTTGCAGCGCATTCTTGCCGGCCTCAATGCTCATGGTAATGGTGTCTTCATCCAGACCGGGAACACTCTTTTGCTTCACCGGCAGTTGATTTCCGGCCTGTTCTCCCCGCCAGACTCTGGCAATGGTTTCGGTTTTTATCCGGTAACGGGGGATGTAAGCACCGTAGCCAACAATGCCCACTTCCCGCATCGGCTTCATGACTTTTTGCATTTTCTTTCAGATTTCTCCAATTTTATTTTTGTTCCTTTCAGCACTGAACAAAACAGCAATTAACGAATTCGCTTCTAATTAATGGATTTAAGCGATTCAGCGCAATAATCTGAAAGGCAGCTTAAAAAAAGATTAGTGGAATAAAAATACAGAGCAGCTAAATTTTCCCGTAATTTGTTTAATTTATTGAAATTAATGAGGAAATTACTCACGCCATCCTTAAAAAATCTCATGAATTTCTCATAAAAACAAAGGATTGAGGTGAATTTTAAAATAAAGTTGGTAAGCGGAATTATTATTCAATTTTAACAGGTTTTCGAAAATTCAAAATTGCCTGCCACTCTTCTTCCGTAACCGGTTGAATGGAAAGACGACTGCCTTTGCGCAACAGAACCATGTCCTTTAACTCCGGAATCATCTTAAGTTCTTCACGCGTGATCGGTGGATTGAATTCCTCAACCGCCTGCACTTTTACGCCAAACCAGCGGGGATTTTGCGGGTCACTTTTGGGGTCGAAATAATCCGATTCAGGATCAAAGGCCGTGGGATCAGGACTGGCAGCCTCAACCACGCGGGCAATGCCCATAATGGCCTGTGGTTGCTTAACACTGTGGTAAAAGAAGACCAGATCGCCCACTTTAATTTCATCACGCAAAAAATTACGCGCCTGGTAGTTGCGCACGCCATCCCAAAAAGCCGTGCGTTGTGGTTCATTTTTTAAATCCTGCCAGGAATAGGCTGATGGTTCACTCTTAAATAACCAGTATTTCATTGATTGATCTCCATTTCAAAAAGATGAGCGTGTTCGCGGATGTCCCATTCTTTTTCAACGAATTGTTCGTTGCTGGTTTCAAGCAAAAGTTTGGCAATGAATCTGGCCACAATGGCCGGTTCCAGTAATTTGCCTTCCTGTTTTAACTGAATGAAACGGTCCAATGCCGGGAAGTCTTCCTTACGGGCTTCCCGAACCTGATCCTGCATGGGTGTGTTAACCACGCCCGGGCGTACGCTGCCCACCCGAATATTGTGTTCATTCAGTTCTTTGTTCCAAACCTTGTAAAGCATGTGCAGGGCAGCTTTGGAACTACAATAGGCGCCCCAACCGGCGTACGCATGGTGAGCCGCCCCGGAACTGATGTGCAAAATTCTGGCCTGTTGATTGAACAGAGGCAACAACTTTTGTGTTAAGAACAATGGACCTTCCACATTTACGGCGTAATGCTGCCGCCATTCGCTTAAAGTTACCTCGCCTAATGGTTTTACCGGCTGCAATTGGGCTGCGTTGTGAATTAAATAATCCAAATGTCCCATCTTTTGAACAAGGGAATGAATCGCCTGTCTCCCCTCTTCGGTGGCCACATCGGCCGCTAATATTTCAATCCCTTGCGGATTGAAGGTTCTTGTCTTTTCCAATTTGGTTAAGGTGCGCCCTACAGCCAATACATTAATCTGATGTTCATTGGCCAGTTCAACGCTCAATGCCTGACCAATGCCGCTGCCGGCCCCGGTTACTATTGCCCATTTGTCCGCCATTTTCAATTCCCTTTAATTTTATTTGCCATTAATCAACGGTACAAAATAACAAAAAATTCCGAATGGGAGCAAGATTCAAATGGCCAGATTAGTTGAGTTTGGAGTAGCTGGCCTTGTCTTTGATTGTGAATGACTCAACGGCGTCATGTGTGACCAGATTGAAAGTTTCCAGTGTAAGTAATTGTTCAATAGCCACGGTTTCTGCTGGGGAAAAGTGAAAATTCCAAAGAAAATTTTTATTTCAGCCCCAAATTAAACTCATCGAAATTTTCGGCTAAAGCCTTTTTGAAAGGATGAACCTTCCTGAACCACTATCTAAAGATAGTGGCAATTGAGCTATTCCAAACAAAATTTCTTCCGTTGTATTGAAAGCAATAGATTCTGAACTCAATAGCCCTCAGCTTTAGCTGGGGGAAAGGAAAAGTCCCAGAGAAAATTAAGGCTTCAGCCCTAAATCAAATTCCCAATCCATTTCCGGCTAGAGCCGATTTTTGTTTGGGAATTCTCCATTAACCACTACCTAAAAATAACGGCCAGGGACTTTGATTTTGCCAATAAAATGACAAATCCGGTAAAAAAAATTTTAGCCTGATTAAACCACCAGTGCAATTAATTTCAATTAATGAGCAGTCCTTAATTTACTTTAAAGATTGGTGGTAAAATTTTGGAG
>CAYNLJ010000369.1:0-2621 GCA_964398005.1 uncultured Caldithrix sp.
TCAGTTCATGAAGGACTTTCCTTATGGCGAGCTGAACATTCTGAAACAGTTTGCGCCGCAAATTGAACTGAGGCACTATGGAAACGATCGATTTGTTTTTCAAAAGAAACCACCGTCGCCGGAATTGCTGAAGGAAGTGGCCGACGGTTTGAATGAAGCGTTTAAAGCCATGCTTAGCCGGCAATTTGATTTGATCATTTTGGATGAAGTACTGGTTGCCATTTATTTTGGTTTATTTTCAACGGAACAGATTTTGAATTTTGTGAAAAAGAAGCCGGCAAAGGTGGAACTGATTTTAACCGGGCGCTACTGCCCACAGGAGATTGTTGAAAATGCTGACCTGGTAACCGAAATGAAGGAAATAAAACACTATTATCAGGTAGGAATATTGGCCAGAAGAGGCATTGAAAATTAATTGCATTTGATGAAAATTTTAACTTGTTTTTGACAAAATAAATTTTTAAAATGAAACTTCACAGGGGGCAGAATTAAAATTCAAAAAATCCATTTTTATTTTATGAAAAGCGCGCGATCTTTCGGAATTTGCTCCTTTCGTAAATGAGACTAAATGTTAAATCTAAGTAAGGTGGGCAGCATGTTTTTGGATATGTTCAAGCATAAGGGAAAATTTACTTCTGTGGCCGGTCGGCGCAACATCAAATCCTACCAAAATCTCTACCTGGTAAACAAGAAGAAGCTGAATGAAGGCCAACTTCCCGTCCATCCTGAAAACAAGTACTGGGGCGACAATGAACTGGCGCGCAACATTTATGTCAAGAAGTATTTCGTAAAAGACCTGAACAATAAACTGGTGGAACATCGCCCGGAGGATCTGTTCAATCGGGTGGCATCTTTCGTAGCGGCCATAGAAACCGATCCGCAGAAGCAGGAAGAATGGGCCGAACGTTTTTACCAGTACATGTACGAGGGCTATTTTATCCCCGGTGGTCGGGTGCTGGCCGGTGCCGGCGATTTGTATCGCTTAAAAACGCTGGCTAACTGCTTCGTCTCACAAATTGCCGAGGACAACATTGAAGCCATCTACCAGTCTGCTTACGAATGTGCCCGTACCTACTCCTACGGCGGGGGCATTGGAGTTGATATTTCGGTATTACGACCCAAAGACTCGGTGGTACACAATGCTGCCGACACTTCCACCGGGGCCGTTTCCTTCATGGATTTATTCTCCCTGACAACCGGTCTAATCGGGCAAAGCGGTCGCCGGGGCGCCTTAATGCTGACCATCGATGTAAAGCATCCTGATGTGATCGATTTCATCAAAGTGAAAAAGACCCCCAACTGGGTAACCAAGCAAATCGTTGAACAATTGAAATGGACCAATCAGTTCGATAACTACCAGTTAAAAGAGATTGAAAAACAGGTCATGGAAAACACTCAGGTGCGTTTCGCTAATATCAGCGTCAAAGCATCTGACGAGTTCATGCAGGCGGTCAATGAACAAAAAACCTATGGTCCGGACAAAATTCTGGTTTACAAAAAGTTTAACAAAGCCATTCTCAATTCCGCCTATCTGGAAGAATCTCAGCACTATTCCATACAAATTCCGGCAAAGAATGTTGAAGAATACGAACTATTCAAAGTTTTTGGCGATATCAGTTCGCTGAACGATTTCCTTTACAAAAATTATGAGCTGATCATTACCGAAACAGATTTGGGTGATCCTAACAAACGTGATGTGTTTGGTGATCTTGTGTTGCCGCTGGATGCTGAACCCTTTGATCTGGCTTTGAAATACAGTGGTGATTTTATGCTCTATTTTGCTTCGCAGCCCACTGGTGAAATTCGCCGCTTAATCAAGGCACGTGAAATTTGGGATGCCTTTGTGGAAGGTAATTACAAAACTGCTGAACCGGGACTGATTTTCTGGAGCAAGATGAGTAAGTATTCGCCCTCCAATTATGTGGGTCGGCCGATTTCCGCAACCAATCCCTGTGCCGAAGTACCTCTGGAAGATGGTGGCGCCTGCAATCTGGCTTCCATTAACTTGTCCAGACTGGTTAAAAATGGTTTTCAACCCAGTGCTGAAATTGACTGGGAAACACTTAAAAAGGTTACCCGTGCGGTGGTTCGTTTTTTGGACAACGTGGTCAGCTGGAATGAAGTTCTCAATCCGCTTGAAAAACAACGCAAGGCAGCTGCCGAAACCAGAAGATTGGGACTGGGCATCATGGGTGCGGCCGATATGCTCAATCAATTAGGCATTGCCTATGACTCTGATGACGGCATCGAGATGTTGGAAAAGGTGATGGAAACCATCGCCAATGTGGCCTACCAGGCATCAGCGGAATTGGCTGCAGAAAAAGGCCCGTCACCAATTTTTGACTATGAAAAATACGCAAAGGGTCCTTTTTTCAGAGAAGCATTGTGGCTGGAAACGCAGGAACTTATTAAGGAAAAAGGCCTGCGTAACATTGCCATTCTGTCCATTGCTCCCACCGGTTCAATTAGTAACATCGCCTTGAGTTTCAAAATCGGTGATCGGCACTATTTGGGCGTTTCTTCCGGCATTGAACCAATTTTTGCCCTTTACTACACCCGTCGTTCCGAATCTTTTGGCAATCAGTTTTTCAAAGTATTTCATTCAACGGTACAGGCCTACA
>CAYNLJ010000370.1:0-2615 GCA_964398005.1 uncultured Caldithrix sp.
TGCGCTTCCAGCCAGTTTTTGCCAATGCCGCAATCCACCACCAGCGGCACACGCAATTGCATGGCGCCTTCCATGATTTCTTTGACTTTCGTGGAAAAAGCTTCGGCACGTTTGGCTTCCACTTCAAAGACCAGTTCGTCATGCACCTGTAACAGCATCTGTGCCGGATAATTTTCCTGTTCAATGAAATTCTGCATGTTGATCATGGCCCTTTTAATCAGGTCGGCTGCCGAACCCTGAATGGGAGTGTTTATGGCTGTACGCTCAGCAAATTCACGAATCTGTCGATTGGCGTTTTTAATCTCCGGCAGGTAACGACGTCGTCCTAACATGGTTTCCACGTACCCTTTTTCCCGCGCTTCGGCAATCATGCGTTGCATGAATTCTCCGATTTTTGGATAGGTGGCAAAATAATCCGCAATAAATTCCTTGGCCTCATCGGTTGAAATATTCAGTCGATTGGCCAGGCCGTACTCACTCATCCCGTAAATGATGCCAAAATTGATTTCTTTGGCTTTGCGCCGATGGTCCGGTGTTACTTCTTCAACGGGAATGTTAAAAATCAGAGCCGCGGTGGCGGCGTGAATGTCAAGATTTTTACGGAAATTTTCAATCATCGTTTCGTCGCCGGAAAGATGGGCCATAATGCGCAATTCAATTTGCGAATAATCCGCACTCAGAATCAGGTAATCATCTCTGGATGGAATGAAAGCACGGCGAATTTCCCGGCCCAGATCGGTACGAATGGGGATGTTCTGCAAATTGGGATTACTGGATGACAAGCGGCCGGTTGCGGTTACCGTCTGGTTGTAAGAGGTGTGGATGCGTCCTGTTTTTGGATGAATCAATTGCGGTAAAGCATCCAGATAGGTATTTTTTAATTTGATTAATTTGCGATATTCCATGATGTCGGCCACCAGCGGATGTTCAGCGTAGCGTTCCAAAGTGCGTTCTGAAGTGGAGTATTGTCCGGTTTTGGTTTTCGATGGTTTGCGTTTGCCCAGCTCTTTGTGAATCTCCAATTTGTCAAACAAGACCACGCCCATTTGTTGCGGCGAATTCAGATTGAATTCTTCGCCTGCGGCCTGATAAACTTTTTGTTCCAGTTCGGTGATCTTTTTGCCCAATTGATCGCTTAAGTCTTTTAAAAATGCACGATCTACGGTCACACCGTGCATTTCCATAGCGATCAGAACATGAACCATGGGCATTTCCAGTTTGTAAAACAGATCTTCCATGCCGTGCTTTTTTAGGTCTTTTTTCAAAATTTGATAAATGCGGTAGGTGATGTCCGAATCTTCACAGGCGTACTGATAAACCAATCCGGCAGCCAGATCGGTCATCTTTTTCTGATTTTTGCCCTTTTTACCGATCAGTTGTTCAATGGGAATCATCTTGTAATTAAGGTAGTGTTCGGCCAGGTAATCCAGATTGTGCTGTCCGGTGGGATTGATCAGGTATGAAGCGATCATGGTGTCAAAGTAGAGATTTTTAACCGGAACGCCATGTTGTTCCAGAATCATGGCATCATATTTAATGTTTTGACCGATTTTTTTAATTTCGGGATCTGCAAAAAGCGGACGTAGTTTTTCCAATGTTTTTTTTCGATCCAATCCGCGAGGCTCATGTCCCAGTGCCACATAGCTGGCCTTACCTGCCTCCCAGCAGAATGAAATACCGGCAATTTCAGCTTCCAGAAAATCCAGCGAACTGGTTTCCAGATCAAAAACGAATTCCTTTTGTTCTTTCAATTGAACCAGAAGTTCTTCAAAATCCTTTTCATTTTCGATCAGTGTGTATTCGACATTTTTTGAGTCGAATTGTTTCAGCTCAAGCGCTCCTTCTTCTCCCAGACTCATGGCCTTCATGCGATTGGACAGCCCTCTGAATTCCAGTTCCTGCAGAATGGGACCGACCTTCTCCATGTCCCACATGCGGAACTTCAGGTCTTCGAGACTAACCTCAATGGGCACATTGGTGTCGATGGTCGTCAATTCACGTGCGATTTGAACCTGATCTTTATGCTCTTCAAGATTCTTTTTCAGCGCTGGTTTGCTGATGCGATCCAGGTTTTTGTAAAGATTTTCAATGGAACCATATTCTTTCAGTAAGAGGGCAGCGGTTTTTTCGCCAACTTTCGGGACTCCGGGAATATTGTCTGATTTATCGCCCATCAGGGCCAGCCAGTCGATGATTTGCTCCGGTTGTACGCCGTATTTTTCGAAAACCTTTTGTCGATCTAAGATTTCCGGTTCATCCTGCTTTTTAAGGTTGTACAGAAAAACATGTCCATTGACCAACTGGGCCATGTCCTTATCACCGGAAACGATGTACACATCAATGTCATGTCCGGCAAAACGTGTAGCCAGTGTACCAATAATATCATCTGCCTCGTAGCCATCTTTTTCCAGCAGGGCAAAGTTGGCGGCTTTTAAGGTCTCTACCAATCTGGGAAATTGGGCGGCCATTTCCTCTGGCATTTTTTCCCTGGTGGCTTTGTATTCTTCGTAAATTTTATGCCGGAAGGTGGGCTCTTTGGTGTCGAACACAATGGCCAGATATTCCGGATGTTCAAGATCAATGATTTTGAGTAGAGAATTCAGAAAGCCAAACGT
>CAYNLJ010000371.1:0-2607 GCA_964398005.1 uncultured Caldithrix sp.
CCGGGTTGCAGTTCATACCCTTCACATGCCCGTCGAATCCAGAATCGTCCCCATTAAAAAGAGAGAAGGTGACCTTGTGAAGGCCGGGGGAAAGCCTTATTTACAAGGGGGGAAGTCACCTTCTCTTTTTTTGTGAAATTTAATACATATCTTTTCTTTGTGCAAATGTTTTAATTTTTAAGTCAGTTAATATACCTAATAAAGTTCATTTTGTTCCATTTTTCAAAATTGGCAATGACCTGTAATACACTTTTTTTCGGGAGATAAAATATTATAACGGCGCCGGGCAAATTGCCTGTACCCAAAATTCAGCCATTTTAATGGAATTAAATTTAATAATGGCAGACCCGTTATGGCCTTCCAAATCTCTCTTAAGGCTAAACCTTCAAAGTAATAATTTTTATTTTCAATCACCATAATCGAATTAAAATTTACATTTTTCAATGCTTGTTGCCATTCGGGGTTTTGTACAAAATTTAGTCCCATAAAATGCAATGCTTTTCTGCGGTCCATTTTTTTTAACCAGATGATCATGCGAACACAAATGGGACATTGATCATCATAAATTATCTTTAACTGCTTTGACATCATGGAACTCTTCTTTACATTTTTATCTCAATAAGTAGAACACTAACCTGCTTGTTAAAATTTCTTAGTAAACGATTATCTTGGAATACTTTCCAAAAGTTCCGGTAATTGGGCAATGGAAGGCAGGACAAAGTCAGGTGTGGTTTTCGACTGTTCCAAATCAACTGGCCGAAATTTGCCGGTTTGTACAAGGCAGGTGTGAATGCCTAATCGGGCAGCTCCGGCAATGTCAGATTCCATATCATCGCCAATCATTAAAACCTCATTTGCGTTAAGGTTCAGATGCTTGAGCGCCAGTCTAAAAAAAGCCCTGGATGGTTTGCCAATAATTTTGGCCCGTACTTTAGCGGCATATTCAAGAAGTGCCACAAAAGCTCCGGCATCCACACAATAACCTTGATCGCTCAGCCAAAAGCGGTTTTTTTGCAACGCGATTAACCTGGCTCCCTGCATAAGGCAGTTAAAGGCTTTGTTTATTAATTCTATGCTAAAAGCATTACCTAAATCACCCACAACTACAAAATCTACGTCCTTTTCATCCTGTTCGACGCCTCGAAACTCCTCTTTTGCGTCCTCGGTTAAAAGCAGGAAGGCACGGCTATCCTTGAATTGTTTTACATATTGGGCAGCAGCAAAAGCTGCAGAAAATACCATTTCTTCTGAGACCTCAATACCCATGGCGGCCAACTTTCGCACTAAAGTCGATCGATGCTTCATAGTGGTATTTGTAATAAAACAAAAGGGGACTTCCTTTTCCTGTAACCAGGCAATCGTTTCTTTAGCCCCAGCAATAGGTTGGGAATCGTTGTAAATGACGCCGTCTAAATCTATCAGTAACCCCTTTATGTCCATGCCTTATCCCATCATTAATTCAGCGTAAAGTTTTTCATATTCTTTAATTTGCTTTTCCCAGGAGAAGTCTTTTTTCATACCGTTTTTCATGATCTTACGCCAGGCCGCACGATGCTGGTATGTGGTAATAGCATACTCCAATGCCCATTTTAAACCTTCGGGTGTGTAATGTTCAAAAACAAAGCCGTCACCCGTTTGTGTTCTCCAATCATAGAGAGTAACCGTGTCGGCCAGGCCACCTGTTTTACGCACCACCGGTACGGTACCATATTTCAGACTGTAAATCTGATTCAGACCGCACGGTTCATATTGCGAGGGCATCAAAAAGATATCGGCTCCTGCCTCAATTAAATGTGACAATGGGTAGTCATACCCCTTAAAGAACCTGACCTGTTTTGGAAATTTATTCTGTAATGCAAAAAAATACTCTTCAAAATTTGGTTCACCACTCCCTAAAACAACAAAGCTTACTTCATGTTGGTTCAAGATGTTGTCCATTACCGACATGATTAAATCTATGCCCTTTTGTTGAACCAGTCTGCTTATTATGGCCAGCATCGGTTTGGACAAATATTTTTTGTACAGCTCGGCCCTTTGCAGAAGAACGGCCTTATTCTTTCTTTTACCAGCAAGATTTTTAATCGAATAATTAAAAGGAATTTGCATGTCCGTCTCCGGATTCCATTCATGATAATCCACACCATTTAGAATACCGATTAAATCTTTGGCCCGTTTTCTCAACAAGCCATCAAGCCCCGCCCCATATTCTGCGGTTTGAATCTCCCGGGCATAGGTCGGACTTACTGTGGTCAGTTTATCGGCCTGTAACAAACCATTTTTCAGAAAATTGATCTTCCCATGGTACAGATCGTGGCTGTCAAACAGGAAATAGAATTCATTTAAACCAAGCTCATTAATTATTTCAGCCTCAAAAACTCCCTGATAACCAATGTTGTGAATGGTCAGCACCGTTTTAGTTTTTTGGAACATTGCTTCATTGGTGTAAAGTGTTTTCAGATAGATAGGCAACAGGGCGGTATGCCAATCATTAATGTGAAAAATGTCTGGCGCCCAGTTTTGTGCCAGGCACAACTCAATGGCCGCGCGAGTTAAAACTGCAAATCGCAGATATTCATCCGGATCAGAAGTGTAAACCGCTCCCCTATG
>CAYNLJ010000372.1:0-2598 GCA_964398005.1 uncultured Caldithrix sp.
TTCATATTCACAAATTCACAGGTGTTGTGATCTTTACAGTTGGCGCATTGCCAGTCGTAGTGAATTTTTTCGTCGCAGGGCACCTCTGATTCCAGCAGGGTGACTTCATTTTTCAGATATTCGTCAGACCAACTCTGTGGATCGGGCTGATTGCTCAGCGGGCCGCCATTTTTACGAACCTCCACCTCCGGCGGCCAGTAATAAAAGCGCATGTGTTTCTCTTCCCAGATTAGAGCAAACGTACCAGCGGGACTGTCAACTGCGTAAGGCTTGCCGCTGCAGCCAGCATTCGGATCGCCATTACGTGCATTAGCGCAATTGATCGTTGAAGTGTCTGCATTCCAGATGGAATTGCACATTTGCGGGCAGGTGTGCAGAGTATTGTGAATAATATTTTCGCCGTTGATCATCTCAATAATGTCGATCTCTCCCGCAGCCGGCCAATCGGTGTTGTTTACCGGACTGGGCGTTGCGTAGACAGGTACTTTACCGGAAAACTTGTCCAGATCATCTTCGTCGGGCATGGCTTCCATATTTTTGTAGAGCCATTGGTCTTCGCGACTGCCGTTCAACCACCAGGCCGGCCAGATGCCTCGCGCCGAAGGTAATTGACCTTTAAAAACAAACAGAATACGCGGTGTTTTTTCTGTAAGATTAAAGTAGGATTTGGATGTTAAACGAAAAGAATCAAATCCTCTGGCATCGTTTCTTGCCTTTATGTAAAGATACAGACCATCAGCAGGTTTTAATTGAATAATGTCCTTGTGTTTCCATTGTGTCCGGTCGTAGACCACATTGCCCTGAGTGGGATCATCATGTGGAAAGGTGGTAAAAAAGTGTTTTTTTACCATATTTAAATCGACCGTTTGCGTAGTAAAATCAAGAGTAAAAAATTGATTTTCAGCGCAGATCGCCTGGGCTTCATTTTTCTCCTGCGCCGGTTGTGCAAAAGCGATATGGCTCCAGAGGAAAAGTAAAAGGATGAAAGATAATTTTATTTTGCCAAAATAATTGACCATAATCTCACTCACCTTTACAATTGCACCTGAACGGTTTGTATGGCGTTGGCCGGGATTTCAATTTCTGCGAATTGCCTGCCGATCTGAAGCTGGTAGGTAATGGGCGATTTGGTTGTGTTTAAAAGCTGAACACTAACTAACTTTTGATCATTAATGGTGGCGCAGGCATGCAAAGCGTCCGAATCTAAATTTTGTAACCGGAGCTCGGTTTCAACGGCACGGTCGCCCGGACGAATGGTTTTACTGAACTGGGACAGGATGTAAAAAATCGGCGTGTAATAAACCTCCTGGGTTTGGGTATCAATCATGATTGGTGCGCCGCAGAAATTGCCCACATGGTTTGGGCCGCCATTGCGATCCAGAACCACATTCCAGTCAATCCAGCCCTGCAGCCAATGGTCAATGCCCACAATAATGTCCCGGGCGTAGCGATGCACCGGCGTGTAGGCCGGATGATCATCCGCATTAATGCCCTGCCAGGTCACAGAATAAGCCCAATCCGTGGCATTGGGATTCCACCAGAAAGCATCGTTGTTAAACCAGTTGGTCTCTTTGTATTTTTCAGGATCGGTAACCCCATTGGTCGCGTCCTTCCCGAGATCGTCAATGCAGCCTTCGGTATGAATAATGGCGAAATCAGGAAACTTTTCATGAACGCGATCAAACACGTCTTCATAAACTTTAAAAGTGCTGGAATACCAGTGCACCGCCACTCCATAAATAAACGGCGTCGTTTCCGGATCAGCAAAAATCACATTGGTCCATTCTTCCAGGCCATCACGGTTCTGATCAAAGATTAATACTTTCAGATCCGCGAATTGACTATTTTTAAGTTTTGGCCCAAGATGGTTTTTAATGAACTCATTCTCCGTTTGCGGGCTGAAATGCATGCTTTCCCAGCTGCCGTTGTTACCGTGCGGCTCATTGACCGGAGTAATTCCCCAGACCTTTACGCCCTGCTCCTGATAGGCCTGCAGATATTTAACCAGATAATCGGCATAAACAGGGTAGTATTCTTTTTTGAGCGAGCCGCCGGTGCCCTGCCAGTTGTTTTCAGGCGATCCGGGAATGTACCAATCCTCAATGTCCTTCATCCACCAGGGCGCTGTCCAGGCTGAGGCCACAATTTTCAGGGTCTGATCTTTTTGCCGGCTCTTGATTGCCAATGCCTCTTTGATCATGGGCAGCAGGTCGTAATTGGGATCTTTAATTCCAGGATATTTCTCGGGATCAAATCCTTCCAGGTCGGGCTGAATGCTGAATGATTTTAGTTCCGAATCGCCTTTTTGGTCATCATAGGAATATTTACCTTCCACGCTGAAATCGCAGGCGCCAATGTGTGTTCTGGCCATGCTGAAATTGGCTCCGTTTTCGGAATAAATATTTTGCATCACCTGTTTGCGTTTGCCTTCATCGAGATGAGCCAGTACAAAAGCAGAGGCTTCTGTAAACGAACTACCGATGCCATCCATTTTTTGCTTTAATATTTCAGGATTGATTTTCACTACCTGACCGGTCGGTTGACCCTCTTTAAATGCAACATTTTCCTTAACCGCTAATTTGTCACCCGCTTCAGAAG
>CAYNLJ010000373.1:0-2590 GCA_964398005.1 uncultured Caldithrix sp.
TACGGTCAGGCTTATTTAAGTTACAAAGCCGATCCGGATATGAATTACCTGGCCGTAGCTATTCGCGATACCATCCGAAAATGGATGGATGTGGCTATTCCGGTGCAGGAAGTTTATGCTTCAAAACTTCCGTCTTATGTGCGCTTTTTCAGAAATCAGGACAGCAGCGCGCATAGCTATTTGTACCATGTACTGGCGGATTCGGTTATTTTAAGCACCCGTGAACCGGTGCCGGTGGAATCTTTTACCGTGGAACTGGCTGTCTCTCCTTCTTCTTTCGGACAATTGTTTAAAGCTACCTGGTATTCTATTGACAATCCGCAAGGGACGGAGATTGGTAATGATCTTACAGTAGATCAAAACACGGGTCGGGTGACGGTTACCATTCCCACCTTTTCCCGCTGGGGATTTGTTCATCTGGATGGTTCACAAGCCGCAGAACCAAATCTGAAAATCGGTAATCTGACCATCAACGGCTTAACGGAATACCAACGTTTAAAAAGCAAATCGGATGTCACCGGCAGCTGGGAAGTGCTTGCCGGCAGTCCGGATCAGTTCCAGGTGGAAGTTTGGACCAATATTCGCTATGAGGGCACGCCGGTGGTTAGTAACCAGCTATCCGGTAAAAACGCAGAAATTTCAAAATTAAAGGAAACGGAATTCAGGAAAAAGTATCTAAAAGGCGCTGTCCGTTTATTTTCCGTACAATTAAGTGCGGCCAATACTGAGTACACCATTGACGGCAAGGCCCTACATGACAGTGTGGTTTACCTTTACAGGGTAAGAGGCATTCAGGGCAGCGACACATCCGGCTGGGTTCATCGCTTTTTTTACAGAAATGCGCCGCCGGGAGCGCCTCATGAATCACAAATTTATACGGCTTATCAGGATTTGTGGTATTCCACCGATGGAAGCTTTTCTCCGCCGGATACCAGTTATCATCCTGTAATTGCCTTTAACAAAGCTCCGAACTACGGTGGTGATTTTGAGCTGGATTCTTTACTTTTCGGCCTCTACATTTACACCGATAGCCTGGGTAGTAAGCAGGGCGATACCCTTTCTACGCTCCATCTGATTGGTACCCAGTTCAAACATAAACTGGCCTGGAATCAGTCCATGCCGGATGCCCGCGGTGATATTCAGGACACGGTGGGATTTTCACTTGAGCCTTACGAAAATTTCGGGATCTATTTCAGAGCCGTGGCCACCGATGGCATTGACACCAGCGCCTTTAGTCCCTGGTTCTGGTTTTACCTGGACAACCACAATGATCCACCCAATCCCTTTCATTTGATTGAACCGGCCAATATGAGCCTGCTGGATCATGAAGTGCCATTCAAATGGCATAACAACGGCGATCCGGATCCTTTTAACCATGAAGGTATGACCATTAGTCGCGTGCAAATTTTGTTTGATTCCACGACCGGTTTTGACTCACCGGGATTACGTGTTTACACCTACGATCGAACCGGATCGGAATTTGAAAAAGATACCATGGTAGTCAACCTTCCTTCCAATTTTTTCCATGCCGAAGGGCTCGATCAATACCCGGTGGTTTACTGGAAGGCGCGCATGTACGATTTTGATTGGCATTCGGCCGATGGTTCGAATCGTTTGTATCGGGAAAGCAGCGATGTTTTTGCCTTTTCCGTAAGTAATGGTTCGCAAACTTTAGCCGCTCCTGTTTTGAAAATGCCTAAAAATCATGAGCAACAATTACCTCTGGAGGTACCGCTGGAATGGAATGCCGTGATGGGAGCCGAGTTTTACATTTTACAGGTAGCCAGAGATCCTCAGTTTAAAAACATTCTGCTGGATATTCCAAATTTGAAAGAAACAAATTTTATGGTCGGGAATTTAGAACCACAAACGACCTACTTCTGGCGTGTAAAGGCAGGTAATGCCAATGGCCAGAGTGACTGGTCCATGATCTGGGATTATACCACCATGTCCGCGCCGCAAGCGGTGGTGTTGATTTTTCCTGAAGCCAATCGTACGATTTCGACCGATACGGTGCGCTTTGTCTGGTTTGCTGCCCATCCTTTTGTGGAACGTTACAGCTTTGAGTACGCTACCGATCCCGGATTTGTAAATTCAATAATGGACACAACGGTTGTTGATACGGTTTATCATTTAGTCGGTCTGGAAACGGGAAAAACCTATTACTGGCGGGTTAAGGCTTTTAATCCGGCTGGCTGGGGACCTTACAGCGAAGCGCGCAGCTTTAAACTTGAACCGACGGCCCTAATTGAAAATTACGTTCCGGATAATTACGCATTGTTGCAAAACTATCCCAATCCCTTTAATCCTTCTACTCATCTTGTTTTGCTGTTACCGCAAAAGACGCGTTTTAAATTAGAATTGTTTAACGCCAAAGGGCAAAAAATAAAAACGCTTTTTCAGGGAGAAAAACCGGCTGGCCGCCATGAAATGATGATCGATTTATCCGGTTTTCCCAGCGGTGTGTACTTTTACAAAATGACCTGCCCTCGATTTCAGGGCGTGCGCAAAATGATTTTGCTGAAGTGAATCCCTTCAAAGCAATGTTTAATAAAGAGCCGTCTGGTTGCCTTACCGCCGGCTCTTTTTT
>CAYNLJ010000374.1:0-2586 GCA_964398005.1 uncultured Caldithrix sp.
GCCCAGAACTCTCTCTCTTCATTTTCATCTTTGAACTTTGGGATTATTTTTTTCTTTTTCATTTTAATTTCCTGTATATTTCTTTTTCTTTTTTATTCATATCTCGTGCAGATATTATTCTTATCTGTTTTTTTCTTATTGTAAAAACCACAAAAAGTTTCCTGCCTGAATCAGGTTATCCTAAAGCATAAAATCTGTGTGCTAATCATCATCTACAAACACATGTTTATCTTAATTGCATGCATTGTAAGGCCGATGCATCTCTCACCATGATCGTTAAACCCACTCCGTGACCTCCGTGGTTAATGATCTAATTAACCTGTTGCAGCCAGCTTTCCATTCGTTTAAAAGCCTGTTGGTTCTCTTTAAAATCTTTCAGACTGTCGTAGCCAAAATCCTGTCCACTGTGTTTTTTTAATTCCTGAAAAATTTCTTCGCGCAAAAAAGGATAGGGACATTCTTTGAGCAATTGAACCATTTTTGCCAGGCCCAGCTTCTTGTTGATTGCTGTCAGCTTCCTGGAAATTTCAAAACGTTCCGTCCAGTCCTCTGTTTTGTCATAGGCATTCAATAAGCTTTCCGGATTGGATTCATCTAAATTGTTAGAGGTAGAGGGACCTTCTTCTGCCACTGCCGCAGTTTCCGCATGGCTTTGCGCATGATGCTGATTATGATTAAAATAGTGTCCCATGAAACGGAAGACAAAGACAACTGTAATAGTAACGGCAATTCCCAATGCAATTTTAAACAATGCTTTCATTTTGGAAGGTGATTTTAGCACGAAAAGCGTTAAGGCTACCAAAAGCAACATCAGGCCGTAGAAGGTAACTACGGTTGGCCCGCTGGGCAGGTCCGCAATGTAAGAGATGTAGAGGCCAATCACGCTGACAACCAATCCCATGGTCCAGCCAATGATTAGCTGTTTCCAGAGCACATCGGTAATCATAATCGAGGCAATGGCCGGTACTACCAGAAAAACAAATACCAGCAATACACCTGCTGTTCCAACCGAGTGAGTGATGACAATTCCGAACGACACATAAAACATGAAGTCCCAAAAACGGACATTTAGCCCTTGCTGGTAAGCTTTTTCGGGATCATTTGAAATCAACAGAAACTTGTCTCTGAAAATAAAATGGAAAAGACCCACGCCTGCGTAAACCAGTGTGGCATAAAAAATGGTCCTCCATTTAACCCACAAAATACTGCCGGTTAATAGTTCCTTAATGTGTTCGGCGCCATGTGGTGCTTTGTCAATAACCAAAATGGCAATGGCTGCCGCTAAGGCATAAACCAGACCAATAATTGCTTCCTGTGGAATTTTTTCATTTCTAAAACGGGAAAGCGAAAAAATAGCCGCACCCAGAATGGCAAAGCCCAATGAAAACCAGTAGGCACCAACGGTACCGGGCAATATGCCGAATAAAAAGCCTACGGTTGTACCCAAAGCGGCCACCTGCGCCAGGGCCAGGTCCACAAAAATGACCTTGCGCTTAATGACATGAAGACCTAAATAGGAATGGATGCCGACCAGAATCAGACATTCAAAAAAGGCCGGCGCCATTATATCCCAGATGTTTAAATGCATGATGTCATCCTCTCTGCTTCATCTACCCGATCAGCCCTTTTCTACACTTTAAACCAAAGAGCTGCGTTGGGAGCTGATTATTGCTTCTCCACCTGCAAAAAGGCTTCCTTTAAATGGCCGACCCAATAGTCAACCAGCTGGAACACATCCTCCGTACCAGGTGCGCCTTCAACGCCCATGGGCACAATGACCGGAATAGCGCCCACTTTGTTACAAATTTCCTCCACCTTATGTTCACTAAAGTAATTAGCTGCCAGGACCACTTTAACCTGATTTTTGCGCATTTCCTGAACCAGCTCCTCCACATGTTTGGGAGAAGGTGGAATGCCTGGTTTCGGTTCTACATGGCCGATGATTTCAAGGCCAAACGTCTGCCGGAAGTAGGCCCAGTTCTTGTGGTAGGCCACAATTTTTTTTCCGCGAAAAACCTGAGCTTCTTTCATCCAACCGCCTAAATAGTCGATCAACTTTTTGCCTTTAAAAGATTTGTTCTGCAGAAAGTCTATCAATTTGCCATTCAGTGTCAATTTGGTCAGCAGGTCACCGCCCATCAGATGAACTAACGGCTTGCCAAACATGCGTTCATCGATTTGATTTTTAAATTCTTTCAGATTTTTTCTGAAATATTCCGCATGGGCCGGATCATTTTTCTCCAGACCAACGGTAATGTTCTCGGCAATTTTTTTGAAATTAAGCGGGCTGGTGTAAATGTGAGGATTGCCATAAATGTGCACCCCGCCTTCACTGCGCGAAATGACAACCGGTTTGTCCAGAAGTTCAATCCCATAGCTGGCAGAAACGTAACCAATTTGCCCCGATCTGATTTTAGGATTTTTAGACATGTCCACCAGCGTAGGAACCCAGAGTTCAAGGTCTAATCCGGTGGAAACAAATACATCCGCTTTATTTAAAAGCACGGCAAAGCTCGGTTTGGGACGAACAAAATGGGCGTCCTGATCTCCCTTTACAATGTACTTTACATCCACAAAATCCCCGCC
>CAYNLJ010000375.1:0-2579 GCA_964398005.1 uncultured Caldithrix sp.
TATTCACAAAGCGGTCATAGATCAAAATGGTGGTAGCCACGCTGCTTAAGACCGCTGCCGCATCACGAATGGCACCTGACCAGTCAATTTCTTTTTTCTCAGCCAGTACCGGCACATAGATGGTACTGCCTGCGGTAATCTCTTCCGGTAAAAATTTCCAGAACAAAAAGCGTTTGGGCTGGATTTGTTTACCGTTGGCCAGTTTAATGGTTACATTTTCTTTATCTGCCAAATCAATATATCCACCGGCCGCTTTTATATAATAATCGATACCTTTGCCTTTTTCATACAACACGCTCACCGGAAAATGAACCCCTCCTGAGACACGCACAGTAAACATTTTTTCCGGAATGATAATGCGATCGCCCCCCTGTAAATAGATATTTTGCGGATCGTCAGGATTTTTAAATATCTTTTTGAAATCAATACCAATCTGACCAACTCCATCCCGGGTACGAAATAATCGTGCGCCCTCTAAATAAGCTGTATTTTTTAGTCCGCCGGCCCGGGCAATTACATCGGTAATCCGTTCGGTTTTTGATTGCAATGTGTAAGAACCCGGCTTAACAACTTCTCCCTGAACGGACACATTGCGTTGCAATTCCCAGTCACTGTTGGTGCGAATAAAGACATTATCAAAAGGTTTTAAGAAGAATTGTTCATCCGGTCTGTTCAGTAAATCCTTTGTGTAATTGGAATCTATGGGTACAGACAGCAAAGTGGCCAGTTTGTTTCTGTCTTTTGGTTTAAAGGGATAAATACGGGAAACTTCCGCTTCGGTAATCAAAGCATTTTTCAGAAAACCACCCGCTTCAAAGATAAGATCTTTTAAACTCATATCCTTTTTAAGCAAATACTTTCCCGGCTTATTTACCGCGCCGTAAATGGCCACTGAATCCGGTGGGAACAAGTTTAAAGCGGAGGCAATGCTAATATGATCCTGTGGCATTAAGGGGAAATCTGCCTGCGGACTGTCCAGAATATCCTTTAAATTGATGGAAAGTATTTGCTTACGCCTATCAGTTAATGTACGCGTAATCTGCACGCGTTCCAGATAGGCATCACCGCGCAAACTGTCGATCTGACTCATTAAATCCTTAATGGTCATGCCCGGATAATATTCAAAGCGATCCGGTCCGTAGATGGGTCCGCTGATGGTTACGTAATTCAAGAGTTCCCGATCCAGATAAGGCACAAAAATCGAATCTCCATTGACCAATTCAAAGTTTTGTTGCTTCTTTAACAAATCCTCATAATTCACTGAGATCAGTTTAACATCCTTGTTATTTACGAATCGTTGAATCAAAATATTACCCAGGTAAGCGTTTTCTGTAAAGCCCCCGGCAAGTTCAATCACTTGCTTTAAACCTTCATCGGCTTTCAGTTCAAAGACCGCAGGTTTTTTGACGGCGCCGTTTAAATGGACTCTTTTTTGCGCGGTCGGTACCAGAATTACATCATGGGTTTGCAAACGCACGTTGGCGAACTCTTTCCCTTCCTTTAAAAATTCGTAAAAATCGATGGTGGCAATCTTGCGGTCGCTGCGCACTACCTGAATATTGCGTAATGATGCCGTCTCATTAACACCACCGGCATAAAACAACATGTGTAAAGGCGTAGAAAGTGCTGGTACTGTAAAAACACCGGGCGCCTTTACATCTCCTACCACATACACACGAATGGAACGTAACTTGCCCAGAGAAACATCCAAAAACGCCTTCTGATTCAACAAGGAGGAGTAAGACTTCCCTAAAAGGTGGAACAGTTTTTTACGCGCCTCTTTTAATGTTAAGCCCGCCAATTTAACCAGTCCTACATTTTCAATAAAAATCTGCCCTTCCCGATCCACCGTCAGGTCGTGTCTTAGTTCCACTTCGCCCCAGATGGTAATAATCACTTCATCACCAGGCCCGATGGGATAATTTTCATCAACCGGACCGTAAACCTCGGGAGCAAATTCAATGCGCGCCTTTTCAAAAACATCAAAACCGAAAGCAGGTAAAGGCTTAGGTTTTTCAGGTTCTTTCTTTGCCACCGCAGCTTTAATTTGAGCTGCTTGTTGTTCTTCTTCCGATTTTTTTGCAGGTTGAGATTGTGGTGGAGGCGTTAATTGTTCTTTAAACTGTTCTAAGCTCTTAACTTCCGGTGTTTCTTTGGAAACAGGTTTTTCAAGTTCCGTTCCGGCTTTTTCCAGCTGCTTTTTTAGCTCTTCCAGTTGCTGCAAATCTTGAATTGATTGAGCAGAAATCAGTGACACAAAAAACATGCTTAGAATAAAAACGATCATTTTTTTCATATTGAGTCCCAAATAGTATTTATTTTACTTACAGCTCCGCCACGTCACTTACAGTGAAGTGCGAATTAATAAAACTTTAATAATTTATGTAAATATTTAATTTAGGTTAAATGTATTCAAATCTCAAAAAATTGATTAAAGTACGATTCCCTGTTCAATCTCCAATTCCTTTTTCTATAGGATGGAAATGCAAAAATACAGGCAGCACTGTTTCCATTCTGTGACCAATTTAACATTTGCCGTATTTCCGATTTAACAGTCTAAACATTTGCATTTCAATACT
>CAYNLJ010000376.1:0-2542 GCA_964398005.1 uncultured Caldithrix sp.
GTTGCAACCTTCTGACCGGTAATAGTGTAAACCTGCAATTTCACATCAGATGCCTTTGGCAGGTCAAAGCTGATGGTCGTTGTTGGGTTGAATGGGTTCGGATAGTTTTGATTCAAGGCGAAATCATGAGGAACAGCCTTTGCACTGGCGATAGCCGTTCCACCTTTGTGGATCGCTTCAACATTATCCAAAGCCCAGGCCAAAGTTTCATCGGTATGGCAAGTCAAGCAGGCTGCGGCCAATGTCTGATGAGCTTCACCGTTTTCATCCACTCTGACATATTTGCCATCATCGGTGAAGAAATTCCATGTCGTATCAGTGGTGATACTAAATACGTGGCTCTTGATATCGCCCTTATTTACAGAACCGCCAACATAGTCAATAGTGACGCCGACTGCCGATTTTGAAGTTTTTGGCATATGGCAGCTGTAGCAGGAAAGGCCAGCCATTTCGGTCACTTTAACCTGAACATCGCTGTGACAGGTCTTACAGGTATTGTCATCACCTTTGTAACCACCTAAATCATAGACTGTTCCTTTGTGCGGTTCGTGGCAGGCGCCGCAATCCAGTGATTTATGCGGGGAAGCCAGTAATTCTTCGCTTTGTTCATGGTGCTTGGTAAAGCCACCGCTGGCATCAATTTTTGTGATATCACCACGAATGTGGCAATTGCTACATGCTTCTGCCTTGGACGGTTTAATGGAAGTCGGATTGGCTGCGTGGTCTGCAGAAGGACCGTGGCAAGCTTCACAGGTTACACCAGGTTCAGACCAGGTACCATAGATGCCCGGCAGATTATCCTGATGAGGTCCATTTTCGCCTGTGGCGACCCAACCCGTGGTATGGCAGGCACCACAAGTGTAAGGCTTACGTGGAGCCTTGTCAGCATCATAACCTGTCCAGTGTGCTTCCAGACCCAAATCATTGTTGGTCAAATTCCATTGACGTTCGGTATCACCGGTCAAAATGTAACCTTCAGAATCCATGAAACGGGCTTTCCAACCGTAACCACCAATCACATAAGTGATGTCATTCCAGGTAAAGCCGCTTGGAGGATTAGGAACACCTTCCGAAGTACCTTCAGGATAGGTAGGAGCTGCGCCTTCGATCTTTTTCAGTTTATGCGGGTGACCAGATGCAAATACATCGTCATATTGGGCACTATGGCAGGTTTTACAGGTAGAGGAACCGGCATATTCGCCCGATCCGTGTACTTTGCCTGCATACTTCATTGCCCATTCCAAATTTTCATCGGTATGGCAGGTCATACAGGCATTTTCTAACGTTTGATGTGCTTTACCATTGGCATCAACACGAACAAATTTCCCGTCATCTGTAAAAAACTTCCAACTGGTATCTGCAGTAATGCTAAAGATATGGCTTTTAATATCTCCCTTTAAAACAGTGCCGCCTTGATAATCAATAGAAATAGCCACAGCAGATTTAACCGTTTGCGGCATGTGGCAATCCATACATTCTAAATTTGCCATGGAAGGAATATTAATTTTTTTGTCAGCGTGGCAGGTTTTACAGGTCTGATCTTCACCCAGGAAACCGCCTAAATCATATTTGGTGCCTTTGTGTGGATCATGGCAGGAGGCACAACTAAAGGATGAATGAGGAGATGCCAACAGTTCTTCGAATTGTTCGTGGTGTTTGATCAGACCACCACTGGCATCAATCTGATTTACATCACCACGAATGTGGCAGCTATTACAATTTTCCTCTTTGGAAATATTGTCTTTGCTTGGTGCACTGGCATGTGCACTACCGGGACCGTGGCAAGCCTCACAGGTTACACCGGGTTCACTCCAGGTGCCGTAAATTCCTGGCAAGTCATCCTGATGAGGACCATTTTCATCGGTTGCTACCCAACCAGTAGTATGGCAGGAACCGCAGGTGTAAGGTTTACGCGGTGCTTCAGAAGCATCATAACCCGTCCAGTGTGCATCCAGTCCTAAATCCGGATTGGTCAAATTCCATTGCCGTTCCGTGTCTCCGGTTAAGATGTAACCTTCAGAATCCATGAAGCGGGCTTTCCAGCCGTAGCCACCAATTACGTAAGTAATGTCGTTCCAGGTAAAACCTGTTGGAGGATTAGGAACACCTTCTGACGTGCCTTCAGGATAAGTTGGAGCAGCCCCCTCGATCTTTTTCAGTTTGTGAGGGTGTCCCGACTTAAACACATCGTCGTAAACCGTGCTGTGGCAGGTTTTACAGGTTGAGGAACCTACGTAATCCTGGGCCGTTACAATACTCAAAAATGAGAATACCACCAGTAGACTTAACAGGCCCTGTAGATAACGTCTCATACTAACTCCTTTCATTAATGGTACAATAACGGGAAATTTTTCTTAATAATTTACACATTGAAAGCTGAAATAAAAGATTGATTTTATGATTTTTTTTTCATTTTTTTGCCTTTACTGCTCATTTTTTCTTAAAATAGGACAACAAAAATACAGAGGGAACTTATGCATATTCTTATTGCTGAAGATGAACAAAGCCTGGCTCATTCTTTACAGAAAAGTTTTCAGGCCGA
>CAYNLJ010000377.1:0-2542 GCA_964398005.1 uncultured Caldithrix sp.
AAGAACATGGTATTGCTGATCCTTCCAAAGACCCGAAATGCACCAAATGCCACTCCACCATGGCCGCTGTTGACAAAGCTCAGATTGATCCAAAAGGCAAACTGACCATGGAAGAAGGCGTTTCTTGCGAATCCTGCCATGGTCCTGGCAGCGCTTACAAAAAGATGAGTGTCATGAAAAAGCATGAAAAGGCGTTAGCCAATGGCTTAGTAGTCCCGAATGAAAAAGTGTGTGTTACCTGTCATAATGAAAAAAATCCTTTCCACAAACCCTTTAATTTCAAAGAATACGCTGCAAAAATTGCACATCCAACGCCAAAGAAAAAATAGCTAAACTTTTAAAAAAAGCCATTACCTTCGGGTAATGGCTTTTTTAATTTTACTGATCAGATATGGTAAAAAAATTAATTACCTCTGTAAAAAACTACCGATACCTGTTCCTCCTTTATTTAGTAGTCGCTTTCTTGTTAGTGGCCAATGCTGTTTTTGAAATGCAACAGAGCAAAAAAGAATTACTGGAATTAATGAAGAATCAATCGGAGGCCACGCTGCATTCCGTTGTCATGTCGTCAGAAAATTTGATCAAAAACAATTTTCAAACACAGCAAATCATTGAGCACCATTTAGCACGCCTGTTGCAATTGTTTAAAATCTTATCGGAAAAAGACAACAATCTTTTAATTAATCGGACTTTAGCGGAGTCTGATCTGGATGGATTATTTTTTATCGATTCAACCTACACGCCCTTTTTAATTGCAGGCAAGTTTAAAAGCCTGCCTCTGGAAAAGTTAAACGAATTATTTGACAAAGCTTTTGAATTGCGCGCAATCAGCGGCGATACAGTGTTCTGGCAGGAATCCCTTGTAGAAGCACAAGATACCTTGCGTGTTAGAATTGGTTGTAGATTTTTACCCGATGGTCAAATTTTGATGTTGATGGGTAAAGCGAAAATGCAAATGGCATCAGTGGACCAGGCAGATTTTGGTACCCTGATTCGTGACCTGGCGACGCAGGTACCCAATATTCTTTTTTTAGCTCTGCAGGATTCCAATAGCATTATTGCCGCTGCCGGGCAATTGGAATTATTAAATCGACCTGCTAAACAAACTACTTTACAATCGGGTCAACCAGCGTTTAAAATTCTGGATTTTGACAGCACTCAAATATTTGTAGCAGAACACCCTTTCTTTTACAAGGGCAAAAAGATTGGATTATTTCGACTTGGTCTTTCTACCGAAGCCCTGGAAAACATTAACCGGCGCATTTACAAAAGGTTGATGGTTCTAAGTTTAATTTTGATTGGTATTGCCCTGCTCATTTTGACCTTTGCCTTTGTACGTCAACGTTATGATATTTTACATAAGCAATACACCGTCATTGAAACCTATTCTTCCAATATTATTGAAAATGTCAGTGATGCGATTATTGTTTTTGACTCGAAAGGGATTAAGATCTTTAACAAATCAGCTGAACATTTATTCCAAAGAGAAAGACAGGAAGTTCTGGGTAAATCCCTGGAAAGCTGCGGATTTAACGAGATATTAAACGCTTTACCCTCAGCAGTTGACCAAATTCAGGAGATAGAAATAAGTACAGGTCAAGAACCTAAAACGGTTTTGATTTCAGTTAGTTCATTTCAGGATAGTGAAAACCAGGAAAATTGGATTCTTGTTTTGCGTGACATTACAAGACAAAAGCAGCTTGAAGCACACATGAAGCGCCAGGAACAACTTACGGCTGTTGGCCAGTTAGCGGCTGGGGTGGCCCATGAAATCCGTAATCCGTTAAACAGCATCAGCACCATTGTGCAGCAATTAAAAAGGGATTTCAGACCGGTAGAAGACCATGATCTTTATAATCAATTAACGGATATCGTTTACAACGAAGTAAAGCGCATAAATCAAAAAATTAATGAATTTTTAAGGTTTTCCAGACCCGAGCCAGTTAGGCCCGATCACTTTCTTTTGAGCCAATGGTTGCAATCCATTGTTGCTCAGTACCAACCAAGCTTTAATGAACGGAATATTGAATTTAATCTTATTGTTGATTGGGACGGTGAAGTTTTTTGGGATGCCAATCAGATGCGTGACGTACTTTCCAATCTGATTCAAAACGCATTGGATGCCATGCCGGATGGCGGCCAGTTGACCATCGCTGTTCGGAAGGAAAATGAGAAAATCATCCTGAATGTCAAAGACAGCGGATCAGGCATTCCTCCAGAATTGAAAGATAAAATTTTCAATTTGTACTTTACCACCAAAGCAAGTGGAACTGGCATTGGGCTTAGCCTGGTACAACGTATTGTATTTGAACATGATGGATTAATTCAACTGGAAAGCGAACCTGGCCGGGGTACAACCTTTAAATTATTATTACCTCAGGAAATCAGCAAGCGGTAAGGATGGCTGATTGGTTAATGGTTGAATGGATAAAAAGTTAAGAGTTTATGAATATAAGGGTTTAAGAGTTTCGATACGCCCGTAACGCAAGCTTCAGCTTGCGCCTTACACTGTAGGTGATACCACATTGCCGGTAGCCGCAGG
>CAYNLJ010000378.1:0-2518 GCA_964398005.1 uncultured Caldithrix sp.
CGGTAACAAAGGCTATTGAAATCAAAAAAATACTGAGAAATAATTTATTGTCATAGGCCAGATGCATGAAAATCAACGCTACAATGGAAGCTTTGATGGAGGCAATCAGCATGGCCACCACCAGATTGAAGGGTCCCAAATGGACAAACGAAACAGCAACTGTAATAATGGTCAGGAACAATAGGGTTGCTCCGGCCCCCAAATAAACCTTTAATGGCAGTACATGATGTTTGTGATTATTGCTCATAACGATTACCCTATTAAATACAACAATGGAAAGATGTAGATCCAGAACAAATCGACCAGATGCCAGTACAAACCGGCATTTTCGACAGGCGTGTAATATTCACTATTAAAACGACCCTTTAAAGTTTTAATCAGCATAATGAAAATGGCTATCATGCCACCCAAAACGTGCAGACCATGCAGGCCGGTCATCATAAAGTAGACACTAAAAAAGACATGAGGGTTTGTTCCCTCAATCCCCTGGTAGGTGTAATATTTACCCGGTAGCTGGCCTAATTCAAATTTGTGGTGATATTCAAAATACTTAATGACCAGAAATATGGCAGCAAAGATGAGTGTAACCATCAGGTAACGGGCGGCCACCTTACTTTTGTTCAGTTGTAAACTGCGAATGGCCAGCGCCACTGTTACCGAGCTACTAATCAGCACTACGGTATTTATCGTTCCCAAATAAACATTCAGGTGCTGATGAGCATTGTAAAACATGTCCGGGTACATGGCACGGTAAACCGCGTAAAAAACGAATAAACCGCTAAATAACAGAATTTCCGTTACCAGAAAGATCCACATACCCAATTTTGCTGATTCACGCTGTTGTTCGAGATCAGCAAAATGGTGCTGCAAATAGGTTGGATGTTCGATTGTTTTTTCCATAATCATTTTCCGTTTGTTTGATTTGTCAGTTTTTACTCAACCGTCATTTGTTCGGCATCTTTTTCTTTGTAAACGCGTTGATCGTCCACAACTTTGATGCGGTCATAATCATAAGGTCCATCCACCACCAGTGGAATCCGTTCAAAATTGTGGGCAATTGGTGGTGTTTGGGTCATCCATTCCAGAGTCAAAGCGCCCCATGGATTCTTTTCCTTAACCTTTTCCCCTTTGAACAGACTGTAAACCAGATAGATGGCCATAATCAAAAAGGCCAAACCGATAATGAAAGCCCCATAAGATGAGAACACATGATAGGGACGGTATTGCTCTACATAGGTGTAGTAACGTCTGGGCATGCCCAGAATACCCATAATGAACTGACTGATAAAGGTTACATTAAAGCCGAAGAACAACAACCAGGCGGCAATTTTGCCCCAGAATTCACTGTAGCGTCGACCAAACATTTTTGGCCACCAGTAATGAATGCCTCCGAGAAAGGCCATCACGGTACCGCCCATCATCACGTAGTGGAAATGGGCAACTACAAAGTAGGTGTCGTGCAGATGCACATCCACAGAAAGGGCCCCTAACATAATGCCCGTAAAGCCGCCAATGGCAAACAGAAACATGAAAGACAGGGCATACAGCATGGGCGTTTCCAGCGTAATGCGTCCTTTGTACATGGTTGCCAGCCAGTTAAACATTTTAATTCCGGATGGAATACCGACCAGAAAGGTCAGGAACGAAAAAATCGCTGCTGCCAGTTCTGATTGCCCGCTGACGTACATGTGGTGTCCCCAGACCAGAAAACTTACCAGGGCGATTCCAAGACTGGAAAAGGCAATGGGTTTGTAACCGAAAATTTTCTTTTTGGAAAAGGTGGTTACCAGCTCGCTGATGATACCCATGCCGGGCAAAATCATAATGTAAACCGCGGGATGGGAATAAAACCAGAAAAAGTTTTGGAAAAGTACCGGGTCGCCTCCCATGGCCGGATCAAAAATGCCAATGCCCAGCAGTCGCTCCATGATCAGGAGTAACAAGGTAATTCCCAGCACAGGTGTGGCAACTACCTGGATAATGGACGTGGCGTACAAGCCCCAGACAAACAGCGGCATTTTAAACCAGGTCATGCCCGGTGCGCGCAATTTGTGGATGGTAGCAATAAAATTGATTCCGGTAAAGATGGAAGAAAAACCCACAATAAAAGCGCCGAAAACCATGGAAATAACCGGGCCGGTCACAGTGGTACTGTATGGTGTGTAGAATGTCCAGCCGGTATCAACGCCACCTTTTACGATGGAATAAACCATGATGAAAGCGCCAACCATGTAAAAATACCAGCTGGCCAGATTGAGCCGCGGGAAGGCCACATCGCGGGCACCGATCTGCAGGGGCAACGCAAAGTTACCAAGAATGGCCGGAATACCCGGCACAATAAACAAGAAAATCATGATGCCGCCATGTAGCGTAAATAATTTATTGTAAGTATCAGCCGTAACCACCACCTGATCCGGACTGAGTAATTCCAGGCGAATGAGCAAAGCCATCAGCCCGCCAATCAAAAAGAAAAAGGCAATACTGGCCATGTACAAAATGGCAATTCGTTTATGGTCAA
>CAYNLJ010000379.1:0-2514 GCA_964398005.1 uncultured Caldithrix sp.
AAGCGAAAAAACATGAAAATAGGGCCGTACGAAATTTTCACCGTGCACACAGGCTATGTCAGCCTGGATGGTGGTGCCATGTTTGGCGTGGTACCCAAGGTATTGTGGAGTAAAACCAATCCGGCGGATGAACTAAACCGCATTCGCCTGGCTTTGCGTACACTGGTTATTAAGAGTGATGAGCGGCTGATTTTGATTGACGCCGGGGTAGGTACCAAAATGAACGAAAAACTGCAAAAAATTTACAATGTGGATCACCAGGAACATGATCTGGAACAGGGGCTGGCCGAAAAAGGCATTTCCTTTGACCAGGTAACCGATGTGATTATTACCCATCTGCATTTTGATCATGTGGGCGGTGCAACGGTTGAAAAAAATGGCGTGTTAAAACCAACTTTTCCTAATGCTAAATATTACGTGCAGGGCGAACAGTGGTACTGGGCCAACAATCCCAGCGAAAAAGACCGGGCCAGTTATCTGCCAGAGAACTTTAAACCGGTCGAAGAGGCCGGGCAGTTGGTGGAACTGGACGGCCCCAAAGAACTTTTTCCGGGTATTGAAGTGCTGGTCATGTACGGCCATACCCATGGCATGCAGCTGCCCAAAATTTCAGACGGCAAAACGACGCTGCTTTACTGTGCCGATCTCATACCAACCGCCTCGCACATTCCTTTGCCCTACATCATGGCCTATGACAACAATCCCCTGATTACCCTTGAGGAGAAAAAGCGTCTTTTACCGAAAGCCGTTGCAGAAAACTGGATTCTGGTTTTTGAACACGATCCGTTTCGGCCGGCAGGTAGGGTTGTAGAAACAGAAAAGGGCTTTGCTCTTGGTGAGGAAATCTTTTTGTAATGGCAGCCTGGATTGAAGTAGCAAAAAGCGAACACGTTAAAGAAAACAAAGGCTTTGCCCTGCAGGTAAATGGGCACAAGATCGTTCTTTTTCGGCATCAGGGAAGTTTATTTGCTTTTAAGAATGCCTGCCCGCACCAGGGTGCTCCTTTGAGTCATGGCTTTGTTCAGCGGGGGCAGGTAACCTGTGTGTACCATGGCTGGAAGTTCAATCTGCAGGATGGCAGTTTTACGGCCAATCCAAAATTGAAACTCAAAACCTACGCCGTAAAAGAAGAAGACGGTGCCATTTTCATCGAACTTGAACAATCCGCTTAAAATTTTTCTATGTTCCATTATTAATTGCTTACCTCATCTCAGCTTTAGATTATTTTTATAGAAATATTGAATTAAGTGGGCTCCTGACGTAATTTGTGTTTAGCTTTTAAAAACTTAGGAGCAGAAAAATGCGTCTGCCGAAAAATTACACAAAGAAAACAGGATTGCCTCCTGGCAAAATTGTTTTCACCGGCAAAAAGAAAATGGAAACCAGCCGTGTTCACCTGATTCAATACAATGAGCAGCAGGTAAAAGAAGAACAAATCAAACAGTTGGAAAAGCTTCAATCTCTGCCCCAAAAAGCTGTTTCCTGGATTGATATATGCGGCTTACACGAAACAGAACTGCTGGATGAATTCGGTCAAATTTTTGGCCTTCATCCACTGATTCTGGAAGATATTGCTCACATCGGGCAACGGGCCAAGTTGGAAGAGTTTGATGACTATTTCTTTCTGGTCATTAAGATGCTCTATTTTGAAAATGACGAATTGATCGAAGAACAGGTAAGCACCGTATTAGGGCCAAACTATGTGCTGACTTTTCAGGAAAAACCGGGGGATGTTTTTGAACCACTGCGGCAAAGGATTCGCAGTCAAAAATATAGAATCAGTAAGTCTGGCCCCGATTACCTCTTTTACAGCCTGATGGATATTATTGTAGATAACTATTTTGTTGTTTTGGAAAAAATTGGTGACACAATAGAAGACCTTGAAGAAGAATTGCTCAACAACCCGGATCGTAGTACATTGCAGAAAATTCACCTTTTAAAGCGAAACTTGTTTACAATGCGCCGGGCAGCCTGGCCCTTGCGCGAAGTGGTAAGTCGCCTGGATCGCAGCGAGTCGGAGCTTATTCAGGAAACTACGAAAATCTACCTGCGTGATGTGTATGACCATCTGATTCAGGTTCTGGATAATATTGAAAATTATCGGGAAATTCTGGCCGGTATGCTGGATCTCTATCTATCCAGTTTAAGCAACCGGATGAACGAGGTGATGAAAACGTTGACCATTATTGCCACCATCTTTATTCCTTTGACCTTCATCGCCGGAATTTACGGCATGAACTTTGAGTACATGCCTGAACTGAAGTGGCACTGGGGGTATTTTTTTACCTGGTTTGTCATGATCATAATTGCAGGAATGATGCTAATATTGTTTAAGAAAAGAAAATGGCTTTAACGACCGATGACAAAATCTTCCCATAATTTTACAGCTTAAGTTGTAGAAGATTCTAATTTAATGAGCGAAAAGCCATTTTAATCATACGTCGATGAAATATTCTTTATCTTCCACTTCCAGCCGGAATTGGCTGCCCATAAAAGCGAATGCGCCGCCCATAG
>CAYNLJ010000380.1:0-2513 GCA_964398005.1 uncultured Caldithrix sp.
AAGGCATTGGGCTTGTGTAACGTGGTTAATTCATTTGCAACGCCACAAATTTTATTAACTTTCTTCCTGTTCCTTTTTGGATTCCTCAATAATCTTTTGAGCAATATCAGACGGCACTTCCTCATAATGTGAGAAAGATCGTTTGTGAATACCACGTCCCTGAGTCAACGAACGTAAGGTGGTAGAATAACGATATAATTCAGCCAGTGGTACCTGTGCCTTAATCACCTGGAATCGCCCGTCACGATCCATGCCCATAATGCGGCCACGTCGGCTGGAAATATCACCCATTACATCGCCCATGTACTCATCCGGCACACGCACTTCAATGTTGTAAATGGGTTCAAGCAGAACCGGATTGGCATCCAAAAAGGCCTTTTTAAAAGCCATGGAAGCAGCCACTTTAAAGGCCATTTCCGAGGAGTCCACAGTGTGGTAACTACCATCGTAAACTGCAACCCGTACGTCAACCACCGGGTAACCGGCCAGTACGCCTTTTTCCATGGTTTCCACCACACCCTTTTCAACCGCGGGGATGAACTTACCCGGAATCACACCACCGACGATCTCATCCAGAAATTCGAACTTGCCACCACGTTCCATTGGTTCCAGACGCAGGTGACAATCGCCATACTGACCACGACCACCGGTTTGTTTCTTGAATTTACCCTGAGCCGTTGCCGTTTTGCGGATGGTTTCGCGGTAAGGAATTTTAGGTTCTTCTTCTTCCACTTCTACGTGAAATTTCTGATGCAATCGTTTTAAAATGATTTGCAGATGTAACTCGCCCTGTCCGGACACAATGGTCTGTCGCAGTTCAGGATCCTGGTAATAGAGGAAGGTTGGGTCTTCTTCATGCAGCAGGTGCAAGCCATTGCTGATCTTTTCCTCATCACCTTTGGCTTTAGGCTTGATGGCCGTACGGATGACCGGTTCCGGGAACTCGATTTTCGGGAATTTAATATTTTGACCTTTGGCACAAAGGGTGTCGCCCGTGTGCGTATTTTTCAATTTAACCACCGAACCAATATCGCCGGCTACCAATTCTTCTACGCTCTTCTTGTTTTTACCATTTAAGACAAACATCTGACCAATACGCTCGGTGTGTCCGTCGCGGGTATTAATCACATCTTCACCGGATTTTAGCTTACCGGAAAAGATTTTAAAAAAGGACAATTCGCCCATGTGCTGTTCAGAAACTGTTTTAAAAACAAGTGCGGCAAACGGGCCATTGGCATCAACTTTTAAAGAACCATCTTCGGTTTTTACTTCATCTCTTTCATTTGGTGCCGGGCAGAAATTGACAACGATATCCAGCAGTCTTTTAACGCCAATATTGGTCGTGGCCGAAGTACAAAAGATGGGGAAAATGGCATCGGCTGCCACGGCTTTTTTTAAGCCTACCTTGAACTCATCTTCCGAGAGTTCCCCGGCTTCAAAATATTTCTCCATCAGTGTGTCGTCACTCTCAGCAACGGCTTCCACCAATTTGAGGTGCAATTCGTCCGCTTTTTCTTTTAAATCTGCGGGAATGTCTTCTTCGGTGTAATTTCCACTGCCGTCTTTGGCAAATTTTAATACTTTCATGCGGAACAAATCCACCACACTGTCAAAATTGGGACCGGTTTCTACCGGAAACTGAGCCAATACTACCTGATGTCCAAAACTTTCGACCAAGCCTTCTACAATATTGTCAAAATCGATATTTTCACGATCTAACTTGTTAATCACGATAAAACGAGGAACGCCCTGTTTTGCAGCTTCAGCCCAAACCATTTCGGTACCTACTTCAACTCCGGAAGATGCCGAAACCACAATAAACATGGTATCTACAACGCGCATGGTGCTGACAACTTCACCGAAAAAGTCGGAATAACCTGGCGTGTCAATCAAATTTATTTTATGGTCTTTCCAAACACCATGCCCTAAAGAAGAGCTGATGGAAATTTGACGTTCAATTTCATCCGGGTTGTAATCAGAAACTGTGCTACCCTGTTCAATCGAACCGATTCGGTTAATCTCTTTCAGATTGTAAAGAAGCGCTTCGAATAACATGGTTTTACCACTGCCACCATGTCCTCCTAACCCAACATTGCGAATTTGTTCCGTTTGAAATAGTTTCACTTCTGCCTCCTTTTTGAAAGGTCATCATTAGTTTTGGATTTACAAGTCGTTAAAAATACTAAATTCCTATTGCTAATTCAAGCAAAATTTGAGATTTTTAGTACAAGATAATTAAACTACAAGTCCTTGAGAGGTAAGCCGCAACGAAAAAGTTTTTAACCCAAAAGAACACGGAGAAGGCGAATTTTAAGTTTCCGCAAAAAGCTTTTCAATGAAATGAGTTCGGACCTGTTGAAGGATCAAAAACAGGCCACTCAAGACCAGAACCGAAGTTCTTCAACTGCTGCTTTTTGACAGACTTTGATCGGGCAGATAAGCAATTAACAATAAAACGCAAATTCAGAAATCTAAACAACAGCTTAGAACAAATAAAAATACTCCGGCGAACG
>CAYNLJ010000381.1:0-2512 GCA_964398005.1 uncultured Caldithrix sp.
AAATATCCGCTCATCTCCAGTTTGGTGAAGTCCACTTTTTTGTTCTCAAGTTCCAGCCCTTTTTCCAGACGCAAATCGCCTGAAACCGATTTTAACATCCAGCGTTTTGTGTAACGGTATTGCAACGAAGCCACACTGTATTTCGCTTTTTGAAACATGGAAGACTCGTAATAGTCAGGTTTGTAAAGATCAACGTTTTCCAGAGACAAGATCAGGTGGCGCACCGGGTAATCGGTTCCTCTTTTCTGAAAATAATTGTCGAACACCAGACTTTGTTTGCGCATGCCATCCTGTTCAAAAACTTCACCTTTGATATCGGTGTAATTAGCCCAGGGCAAATAAAAACGGTTGGTTAAAGAAAGATCATAGCCAACCTTTCTGCTTTGCGTGGCATAATAGAAATGCCCGGCCCAAAACCACTGTTTAAATATGGGATTACCTGCCCAGAACAGACCTCCCAACCGATGTTTGTCCACAAAAGATTCATACCAGTAATAGGGAAACACGTTAATTTCGTAATGTTCAAAATCCGGAATCTGCGGGAACCAGTTGAATTTAACAGGAGGCAGCCAGCTGGAACGATTATTCACGTAACTTAACTCAAAAATGGTGTGGCGGGGATTAACCTCTGCTATTTTGGGTTGTCCATTCACCTTGAAAACAACCGGTTCCTGTGGATTGCCATTCCACCATTGTTCCAGTGTATCACCAGAGGTAGTAATCAGTCGTACGGGCGCCGGCATGCGTTTCATGGTCCCCTTGTTTTTGACAAAAACCTCCACCTGCTGAGATTTTTCATCCTTTTTAAGATCAGTAATTACAAAATCAGAGTAGGTGGTCGAATTGTACCACTCTTCAAAAAACCAACTCAGATCTTTGCCGGAAACGTCTTCCATGGTCTGAAAGAAATCATTCACGGTGGGATGCTTGCCATTCCAGCGTTGGAAATAGGTTTTCATGCCTTTCCAGAACACATCCGGCGTCAAATATTCTTCCAGAGCCAGAAGCAGCAAAGCGCCTTTATGGTAAGAGACCGAATTGTAGTTTGAAGTATTGTAGTCTTCAGCCCTTAAATTAAGCGGCAGGTCAGTGCGTTGAGCGACCAGACTGCCGTAACTCATTTGCGTTAATTGCCATTCCCCAATGTCTCTTAAAATATTGAGGCCTCGGAAAAGTTTTTTGAAATCGGACAAATTGTACTTACCGTAATAGTGCTCCATGTACTTGAGTTCAAGAAAACTGTTCATGCCTTCATCAAGAAAGGCCGAGGCGCGTTCATCGGAACCGAGCATGCCCATGAACCAGTTGTGGCCTACTTCGTGCATAACGACCATTTCAAGCGTTCTGGCCCACTCCATAGCCGGGATGGAAATGATGGTGACCATGGGATATTCCATGCCGCCACCGGCACGCAGATCGCCCTGCACCACCGAGGCTTTCGGGTATTGGTAAGGCCCAACATGGCTGCCGTAAAATTCCAGCGTACGGGTCACGTAGTCCGGCACATGGCGCCACTGATACGCTGCAGCCGGTTCTACCAGAACGTGGGTTAATACGCCATTGGGTTGGATTTTTTTCAGAACCAAATAGTGTAATCCGGCAAACCAGGCAAAATTGTGTACATTTTCTGCGTAAAAGTGAACGGTTTTCGTTTCTTTCAGATCCAGTTCTTTTTCACGGTCCTTAATCCATTTTTTAACGAAATTTTTTCGGGCTTTTTTATCAAGTCCTAACAAATACTTCGTTGTGTCCGCCAGAGCCTGCATAAAGGCTTCTTCCTCAGGATCATCTTTTAGCATGCCGGTAGCCTCTACCACGAATGATTTGGGCAGGGTGATTCGCACATCAAAGGTGCCGTACTCACCGTAAAATTCGCCCTGATCAAGGTAGGAATCCGGGTGCCAGCCTCTCTGATCGTAAACCACCATTTTAGGGTACCATTGGGTGGCAGCAAAATAATAATTGCCCCAGGTGCCCATGCGCGAAAATACTTTTGGAAATTTCCCTTTAAAATCAAGATTCAAAATCAACGTGTCTCCCGGTGAAAGCGGTTCAGGCAAATCGATTTTTGCTTCATCGGGAGCATTTTCTTTTAAGGAATAAGTGAGCGTGTTGCCATTTGTCTCGATTCTGGTTAGATCAAGGTATCCATGTTCCTTTTCATCTGAAAAATAAAACCGACTTTTCCGACGTGCTTCCTCCTGGCGGGCAAACGGCGTATTGTGTGAACGGTAAGCGTTGGGATAAAGATGCAGCCAGACATAGGTTAAGGTGTCCGGCGAATGATTGATGTAAATCAGATTTTCATGACCGGAATAGGTTTTTTCTTCAACATTCAACGTTACATCAATGCTGTAATGGACTTCCTGCTGAAAATAGCCTTTTGGATTAGCAAACGCAGTTATCAATGTAACCGCAAGAATCAAAAAGATGGTAGCTAATTTCATGTTACCTCCGGTTTAAGTCTTTTCAGATGAATAATACGAATTTTTCGGAAAAAGATTCACTTATT
>CAYNLJ010000382.1:0-2510 GCA_964398005.1 uncultured Caldithrix sp.
TTATCCCCTTAAATTAACAATTTAACGGCTCATAATTTGCAAATCAAGTTAATGTGTTGATTGTTGTGAGACAAAACAGGCGATGCAGGCAGGCCAATGGAATTGCCAGGCCTTAGGTAAAATTTTACAGGCGACTCGTCAGGGAGGTAGAATGCGCACACCATGGTTGTTGGCGGTTTTGCTTTTTTTTAAGATTTCGCTGGCCGCAGGTCAAATGCCGGCCATAGAAAACCCAAAGCCCGTTTACCTCTCACATTTAGAGTATGAGATTACCCTTACCAACTTCCAAAATGATTCAACCAGAGTTATTGAATTTTTTCTGGAGAAAGATGGGAAACGCCTTCCTCTAAAACTAAAAAACATTCCAGAACAAAACAGAGTTGTTCTGGAAAAGGTCTCCTTTCCTGAAGCCGGGCATTTTGTTTTATCCTCACCTGCTCTTAACTGGCAAAAAGAATTAAAAGTGATTCCCAACTGGTTCAGCATTTTACCTCCTCTAATTGCCATTCTACTGGCACTGTTTTTCAGACAGGTGATTGTATCACTATTTTTCGGCACCTGGCTGGGCGTCACTTTTTTATTTGATTATAACCCATTTAGTGGTTTTTTAAACACCTTAACCGAATACATTGGCAGGGCGCCGGCCAATCCCGAGCGCATGGCTATTTTAATTTTCAGTTTGGCTTTAGGCGGCATGGTAGGTGTTATTTCACGCTCCGGTGGCACCATGGGTATTGTAAAAAGTCTGACGCGCTTCGCATCAAACCGCCAAAAAGGTCAGCTGGCCACCTGGCTGATGGGTGTATTAATCTTTTTTGATGATTACGCCAATACCCTGATTGTCGGCAATACGATGCGCCCGCTTACAGACCGTCTGAAGATCAGCAGAGAAAAACTTTCTTACCTGGTCGATTCCACAGCGGCGCCGGTAGCTACCATGGCAATTATCTCCACCTGGATTGGCTATCAGCTGAGTTTAATGAACGATTCCTTCCAAACCCTGAATCTGCAGCTTAATCCTTACATCACTTTTTTAAAGACAATTCCTTACAATTTTTACCCCATTTTTACGTTGATGTTTGGCTTTTTTATTGCCATCAGCAATCGCGACCTGTTTTCCATGTACCGGGCTGAAAAACGCTGTGTGCAAAAAGGAACGGTATTAAGAGAAGGCGCCGTGCCTTTGGCCGATCTGGATAACAGCGAATTAAAACCCCTTGCCGGAATTCCACTGCGCTGGTACAACGCTTTTGTGCCGGTGAGTGTGGTGATTTTGACCACCTTATTGGGCCTCTGGTTTACCGGTTACCAGAATGCATTAGCCAATGGCCTGCTTGACCCAAAACTGTCCACTCTACGTTACGTAAGCATGGTCGTCGGCAATGCCGATTCTTTTGCCGTGCTCATGTGGGCTTCGTTTATGGGAGGGTTGGTAGCCATTTTAATGGCCATGGCTCAGCGTTTACTGAATCTGGACCAGGCCTTGCAAGCCTGGGTAGGTGGTGTAAAAGCCATGGTCATGGCCGCTATCATTTTGACGCTGGCCTGGTCTATTGGCAATATTTGTACCGATTTGCAAACGGCAAACTACGTTATTTACCTGACCAAAGATTTCCTTTCACCACATCTCATTCCGGTTGTGGCTTTTATTTCGGCCGGCATCATTGCTCTTTCTACCGGCACGTCCTGGGGAACCATGGCTATTTTGATTCCCATTGTCGTCCCCATGGCACACCAGTTACCCCGCCTCGATCCGGAAATCAGCCCGCTTTTGCAAAACCACATCTTCCTCAGTTCCATTGCCTCCATCCTGGCCGGAGCCACCTTTGGCGATCATTGTTCGCCCATTTCCGACACGACCATCATGTCTTCCATGGCCAGTGGTGCCGATCATGTGGATCACGTAAGGACCCAATTACCCTATGCCTTTATTGCAGCCACTGTTTCATTAATAGCCGGCTACCTGCTGATTGGCTATGGTGTAAGTCCCTGGATCAGCCTGCTGGTCGGTTTATTGATGATTGTTTCCATCATTCGTTTTTTGGGGAAAAAGGTTGAAGCGTAGGAGAAAAATAATTGGACTTTAAAATACAATTAGCAGCAATCCTAAAAAAGTTTAGGGGTGCTGACCAGGGCAAACCGCAAAAATTAGGTGTTTTCGGAGGTGTTTTTACGCCGGATGTGCTGACCATTCTCGGCGTAATTATGTACCTGCGCCTGGGCTGGGTGGTTGGTAACGCCGGGTTATTGGGAGCAGTGGTCATTATTTTGTTGTCCAAAACAATTACAACCTGTACCGCCCTGTCTATGTCTTCCATTACCACCAACATTAAAATCGGAGCTGGAGGCGCCTATTCTATTATTTCCAAATCACTGGGTCTGGAAGCCGGTGGCAGCATTGGCATTCCCTTTTACATATCACAAATGCTTTCGGTTGCCTTGTACATTGTCGGTTTTACAGAAGGCTGGTTGCGCATTTTTCCCACCCACAATCCGTTGCTCATTTCAAC
>CAYNLJ010000383.1:0-2505 GCA_964398005.1 uncultured Caldithrix sp.
TTGGATATCGCCAAAGCAGTTCTCTTTTTAGCTTCTGAATTGTCCGATTACATTACCGGACAGTCACTGGAAGTTAACGGTGGACTTTACATGCCATAATTCAGGAGCTATAACTTATGAAATATTCAGTCTGGATATTGTCTTTAGTTTTAATGATGGTAAGCATGGGGATGTCTAAAGAACATCCCCGTGTATTCATCACCCATAAAGAAGCGGTACAAATCAAACAGAATTTAGATCAATTACCGCTGTTAAGACAATCATTTGAACAAACAAAGAAAATGGTTGATGAGGCATTACAAAAGCCCATCGACGTGCCGCCACCCGGCGAGGCAGGCGGTTATGAACACGAACGCCACAAACAAAATTACCGTGAAATGCGGGCCGCCGGGCTGCTTTACCAAATTACCGGTGATGAAAAATACGCTCAATTCATCAAAAAGATGTTACTAAAATATGCCGATCTCTATCCTACCTTAGGCCCCCATCCTCTTTCACACAATCAAGCTCCGGGAAAGCTTTTTCATCAATCTCTTAATGAAACGGTCTGGCTGGTTTACACTTCACAGGCCTATGATTGTATTTACGACTGGTTAAAACCAGAAGATCGACAATTATTCGAAACGAACATCTTTCGTCCCATGGCCCGTTGGCTGTCGGATGAACATCCACACGAATTCAACCGTATTCACAATCATGGCACATGGTCTGTGGCAGCGGTTGGGATGCTGGGTCTGGTGCTGGACGATGAAGAAATGGTTCAAAAAGCCCTGTATGGCACAGAAAAAGACGGTAATGGCGGATTTCTTAAACAACTGGATTTGCTGTTCTCGCCTGACGGATACTACATGGAAGGACCCTACTACATTCGCTATGCTTTGCGACCGTTCTTTCTGTTTGCCGAAGCGCTGGAACGTAACCGGCCGGAATTGAAAATTTTCAAATACCGTGATTCCATCCTGAAAAAAGCCTATTATTCTGCTATTCAAACAATCTTCCCTGATGGCGTCTTTCCTCCGATTAACGACGCTTCCCGAACCATGAATGTTCAGGCCGATGGTGTGCTTATTGCCAACGATATTGCCTACTATCGGTATGGACAGGATCCCGAATTGTTAGGTGTCAAAAAATTACAGGGCAAAGTCATCCTTAATGTTTGCGGCCTTACACTGGCCAAGGCTTATGGAGATGGCCAAAATATTGATATCCCCCGCTGGAAAAGTATTGAGTTTACCGATGGTTATGACGGAAAACAAGGTGGTCTGGGAATATTGCGTACCGGTGCGGTTGATGACCAAACCATGTTGTTGATGAAATACGGTGTTCATGGAAAAGGCCACGGCCATTTTGACAAGCTGCATTTCATCTTTTACAATCAGGGAAGGTCGGTGGTACCGGATTACGGCTTTGCCCGCTGGATCAATATGGAGCCCAAATTTGGCGGGCGTTATCTGCCGGAAAACAAGAGTTACGCCATGCAGACGGTTGCTCATAATACAGTTGTAGTTGACCAGGTCTCTCAAAACCGGGCCAAACGCAAAGAAGCAGATAAAGTACATGCAAACAGACATTTCTTCGATGCTTCAAATCCTCAGGTGCAGGTGATGAGCGCTACTTCTGATGACCATTATCCCGGTGTTCATATGCAACGCACCATGTTTTTGATTAATGATCCGCACATTGAATATCCCTTTGTAGTAGATTTGTATCGTCTGCAGTCAAAAACAACACACACTTACGACTATGCGTTGCACTTTGCCGGACAATTTGTGACCAGCAACTGGCAATTGACGCCTCATGACAGTGTGCAATTCCCAATGGGCAAGGATTTTGGCTATCAGCACCTCTGGAATCAGGCAGAAGCACAGGGTAGTGATCCTTTCCAGTTTACCTGGGTGAACGGGCAGCGCTACTATTCCTTTTTAACAGCTGCTCAACCGGATGCTAAAGTTTACTTTGTGCGCATCGGAGCTCATGATCCCAATTTTAATCTGATGGCAGAACCGGGGATGATATTGCGTGTGGAAAAAGACAATTGCCTGTTTGCTTCTGTTATTGAACCGCATGGTTATTTTAATGAAGCGCAGGAGAAATCATTCGATGCACGACCTGCTTTTAAGTCGGTTAAGATCATCGGTCATAATGAAGAGGCATCCGTTATTGAAATTAGTCGAAAAGACGGTACACGCTGGCAAATCATGGTTACCAATCAACCGGCCAATGAAAAACAGAAACATGAATTGACCTTTGGAAATCAGACGTTTCGCTGGCAGGGAAATTACAAAGTCGTGAAATTAAATAAATAGGACAAGTCATGGCAAAATTAAAAGGATTACGCTGGTGGATCATTGCACTGGTTGCTTTAGCCACAGTAATCAATTACATCGACCGTAGCGCACTGGCCATCATGTGGCCTAATATCAGCGCAGATTTAGGATTGAACAAATTAGATTATTCAAAAATCGCCATTACGTTTACCATTGCCTATGCCATCAGTCAAAGCCT
>CAYNLJ010000384.1:0-2504 GCA_964398005.1 uncultured Caldithrix sp.
CCGGCAATGTGTTGCGCGACTATTTAACCGATCTTTTCCCGATTCTGGAATTAGGTACCAGCGCCCGCATGCTTTCCATTGTACCTCTACTCAAAGGCGGCGGGCTGTTCGAAACTGGAGCCGGTGGTTCTGCGCCAAAACATGTGCAGCAGTTTTTAAAAGAAGGCCATTTGCGCTGGGATTCTCTGGGCGAATATTGCGCCCTGGTACCCTCGCTGGAGATGATTCATGAAAAGACCGGTAATGAAAAAGCAGCTGTACTTGCCGAAACGTTGGATCAGGCAGTCAGCAAATACCTTGAAAACGGCAAAACACCGTCACGAAAAGTAAATGAACTGGACAATCGCGGCAGTACTTTTTACCTGACCATGTACTGGGCACGTGCTCTGGCTGATCAGAACAAGGACCCCTGGCTGAAGGAACGCTTTGCACCGGTAGCTGACGCACTTGAGCAAAATGAGGAAAAGATCAACCAGGAGTTGCTGGCAGTGCAGGGGCGACCGGTTGATATTAATGGTTACTACTTTCCTGATGAAGCATTGGTGGAAAAGGAGATGCGACCCAGCCCGACCTTTAATGCCATCATTGATGCGATGTAATTGATTTTACGTTCTTCATCTTTTCAGGGTCTTGCCGGTCAAATCCGGTAAGACCCTGATTTTTTATATACAAAATGATCCCCGCATTTAAACAAGGGCACAAAATTTTCTAAATTCCATACCTGCTAAAAGTAATTAATTCCTGAAATGAACTATCCCTTTAAACATTACTCACTTTCCCAGAAATCAAAGCATTAAGAACATCTGATTGAAAAAGTTTATTTCAAAGTTGGATACGATTCTACAGTATAAAATAATAGACATCTGTTTATTAATTTAAACAGATGGTGTTAGGATTTTTTATGAGTAAATTGGTGCAAATATTTTAAAATCAGAGGATTACCTTTTGAACTGAGGCATTGGCACCAAAATTGTAATAAAGTAATGGGAACAAGCAAAAGGAAGAAAAGATGCTGGCTCAGGAAGTAACAAATGTAATTCCGAGATATGTCCGGGAATCCCGTTTGCATTTTATTGTAAGCCAAAATTCAGTTGCGGATAAACCTGTTAGATACTGGGATAAATTGTTGCCGGTAATTCGTTATCAGTGGGGAAGAAATTTTACCTATTCCACCATCCGCTGTCTGATGGAATTACAAGATTTGGTCCCATTTTTAATGGAAAAAGGTTACAAAAAAATAATTGTCGTGGGTGGTGATGGCGTCTTTAATCAGGTGGTAAATTGTCTTTACTCTATTAATAAAAAATATTTCCAAAATCTTACCTTTGGTTTGATAAGTAGTGACGCCGGACAGGGAGTTGCCTGCAGTCTGGGTTTGCCCAAAAAATTAGACGACCAGCTAAAGGTCATTAGCAGTGGTAAAATTCAGCAAATTGATTTGGGTATAATCAATTATTTGGATTTCAACGGTAAATTGCAACAACGAGTATTTATCAATGAAATTCAGTTGGGGATGGCTGTCCGGTCAATGCAGGCCTTAAAGGGCGAGATAATTAAGTTGTTTCGAAAAAAATTATTAAACCTGATTTCAATAATAAAGCTTTTACATTCCAAAGCTGCTCAAATCAACCTGATTTTTGAAAACTCTACAAGAATTTCGGCTGCCATTCTGGGTGTTGTCGTAGGCAATGGGGCTATTTCTGCATTTGGAAGGCAGGCTCAATTGAGGGATAGCCTGCTGGATGTTTTGCTGATTGATAGTCAATACATAAAAAAAAGATTAAAAAGTCAGTTTAAGGTCTATCAGAACACCCACAAAAATTTGTCTGGCCTCAGTTACTATCAATCCAGAAAGATAGAAATTACTAGCCAAAAACCGGTATGGGTTACTGCTGACGGTGAGTTAGTAGGGAAAATACCCTGTAAAATTACTATAGTGCCTAAGGCATTAAATGTGTTTGCAACAAGTGGAGATCTTTGTTAATAAATTCAGATTCTTTCTTATTCAACGGTGTTGGTCAGCTGGCTTTTGTTTTGGCGTTGCTATTAGAAAGGATAAGAATTGCATTTTTGAGAGGATGGTTTTAGCTAAAACATAAACAAATCATCATGCAGGTCGTTCAACTTAATATAAGTAAAGGAGGTGTTGAAATGAACTATAATCTTATTTTAAGTAAATATTGTTTTGTATTCTTGTTTGTCTTGTCCACAATTTCTTTCATGAGTGCACAGGAATCCTCAACAGACGAAGGGATGGTGCTAATTCCGGGTGGGGTCTTTAGCATGGGTATTGACAGCACCGATATTCCTGAATTGGTGAAAATGGGAGAAAAAGTACCGCACATGAATGAGGGGCACGCCCTTTGGTGGTTTGGCGATGAAATGCCCCGCCACCAGGTAAAAATCGACTCTTTTTATATGGATGTTCATGAGGTGACCAATCGCCAGTTTAAAAAATTTGTTGAACAGACAGGCTACCAGGCAGAAGGTGACTGGCAAAAGTA
>CAYNLJ010000385.1:0-2503 GCA_964398005.1 uncultured Caldithrix sp.
TGATCGGTAGCTTCAATACCAATCAATTCTTCGGCAATGATTTCATTGACGTTTTGTACCGCTTTTAAAACACCTTTGCCCAAATAACGGCTTTTATCTCCGTCCCTCAGCTCAACGGCTTCGTTTTCTCCGGTAGAAGCGCCGGAGGGAACAGCAGCGCGACCAAAGCTGCCATCGTCCAACAGGACTTCCACCTCAACGGTTGGGTTTCCGCGACTGTCTAAAATCTCCCGTGCATAAATATCTTCAATAAGTGGCATAACCATTCCTTTCTTTTTTTATTTATGACTCTTACCAAATGAATTGTGTAACAAAGCAAATTAATGCCAGAACCCTAAAAGTTCAAAAAAATCTTTCTTTAAAAAGGTAACAAGTAACGAGTGACTCTACTACCTCTTATACTCTTATACCCTTACATCCAATCAACTGAATGCTATTCTTCCCTATGCACCACCATGGATGCCGCCTGAGCCGTAGGAAAGATAATCACGTCCGCAATTTGCACATGTGGCGGACGACTGACAATGAATACAATAGTTTCGGCAATGTCTTCGCCGGTCAGGGGCCTCAGACCTTTGTAAACATTTTTAGCCCTTTCGGTGTCGCCTTTGAAACGCACTATGCTGAATTCAGTTTCCACCAATCCCGGATCTACCGAGGAAACACGAATCGGGGTATCTACCAGATCAATGCGCAGCCCTTTGGTCAGGGCGTCCACCGCATGCTTGGTAGCGCAATACACATTGCCACCGGGATAAACTTCGTGACCGGCAATGGAACCAATATTCACCACATCGCCTCTGCCCCGTTTGACCATGCCCGGTACCACCGTCCGCGTTACATAAAGTAACCCCTTGACATTGGTGTCAATCATCTTTTCCCAGTCTTCCACATCACCTTCATGTAGTTTGGAGAGTCCCGAAGCCAGACCGGCATTATTTATTAAAATATCGATTTTTTGCCAAAATTCAGGAAGGCCTTCAATGGCTGTTTTTACCGCCTGCAGGTCACGCACATCAACCGGTAAGGCAATCCAGCTGGCATTGTAACGTTTTTTAATCTCCTGACCCACTTCTTCCAGTCGTTCTACTCTTCTTCCCAGCAGAATAACACTGGCGCCTTCTCTGGCCAGGGCCAGTGCCGTGGCTTTTCCAATACCACTGGTAGCTCCGGTAACCAGGGCAATTCTTCCGCTTAAAGACATGTTCTACCTCCTTCCTGCAATATCAAAAAAATCAATTTTTCGTTTTGAAAAATTCTTTTAATTTGTTATGTTTAAAAACAAAGTTACGGAAAAATGGCATTAAAAAAAAGAAGCCGTGTCTGGTGAAATGGTTGAATGGCGAAATGGTTAAATGGTTGATTAGTTGAATGGTGAAATAGATCAAGAGTATAAGGGTGTAAGAGTGTAAGAGTATAGGGGGCGTTGGGGTAGTAATAAAAAAAACTCTGTCACTCGTCACTCGTGACTCGTGACTTGTTTCTTGTTATTTGTCACTTTATTCATCAATCGTGGCTTGTAAGTTCAGGAGACACTTTTAATTTAACACATTAAGTTGTGATTTTAAATTAATTTGAATAAATCAAGAATGAAACTGTACTCAAATGGGTGAACCAAAATTAAAAGACAGCACCGACCAGCAGGTGGTGCAAGAATGTCTGGAAGGCGACAAGGAAAGTTACCGGATTCTTGTGGATCGCTACAAAGAAAGAGCCTATTACCTGGCACTGATGTTTACCAAAAATCACGAAGATGCCAGGGATCTGTCACAGGAGGCCTTTTACCGCGCTTATCGCGCATTGGCCGACTATGACCCGTCACGGCCCTTTTACAGCTGGTTTTACCGTATTCTGAAAAATCTGTGCATTAACTTTGTCAATCATCACCGGCGCAAGTTGCCCATGGATGAAAATCTGGAAAGAACGACCATGGCCGAAGGAGACTTTCCGGATGAAATTTTTGAAAAGAATGAACGGGCCGCCATCATCTGGAAAGCGTTGAGTCAATTGCCCGAAAAGGATCGTGAAATTATCGTCATGAAAGAGTTTAATGATTTTTCTTATCAGGAAATTGCCGATGCTCTGGAAATTCCAATTGGCAGTGTGATGTCACGACTTTATTACGCACGAAAAAAATTACTGAAAAAATTACAACAATTTGAGGACGCTTTATGAATTGCGAAGAAGCTCGTTTTTTAATGATGGGCTATCTGGACGGAGAATTAACTGAAGAACAAAAAGAAGCATTTCTGCAGCATGTAAATCAATGTCCTGCCTGCCAGGCGGAATGGCAGGGTTTTAACAGATTAAAGGAGGAAACCGGTAAGATGAAATTCCGAGCATTGCCCGAAATGTTTTGGGATGACTACTGGCAACACGTGTACAATAGAATTGAACGCGGCATCGGCTGGATTTTCTTCAGCCTTGGCACCATCATTGTGTTAGGGTTTGTCGGTTATGAATTTTTAAAAGATTTCTTCCTGAATGCCCAGGAACCACTGCT
>CAYNLJ010000386.1:0-2502 GCA_964398005.1 uncultured Caldithrix sp.
TGGTGTAATGAAAAACTTGAACCTTACTACAATAACAATCTGTTCCTGATTGATCTGAAAAACAATCACATTGAATTGCAGCTTGCTGATATGCCTTACGAGGTTTTGCAGGCTCGCTGGAGTAAAGATGGACGGAAAATTTTCTTTCTGGCCAACATGGGGGTTCATGTAGAATTATTTACTTATGATTTGAAAAAGAAAAAACTTAACCAACTTACTGATGGAAAGCATACTTTGAAGAGTTGGGACTATTTGCCGGAAAAGGAATTACACTTATTTAGTGTAGATACGCCGGAAAATGCCGGTGATTTGTGGTTGTTTACCAAGGCAAAGAAATGGCAACGGGTCACCCATATTTTTGACTACTTGCAGGATCAATTCTTCTTACCGAAAAAAGAGGCGGTAACCTGGAAAGGTGAAGACGGAGTGACGGTTGAAGGACTCTTAACCTATCCTTTGCATTATCAAAAGGGGAAAAAATATGCCCTGGCCGTTTTAACTCATGGAGGTCCGCGGTCATCCGATCGTTTTGGTTTTGGAAGATGGCGGGAATATGTCCCTGTACTGGCCGCGCACGGTTACGTCGTTTTGGAACCTAACTACCGGGGGAGCACCGGCTATGGAGATGAGTTTCTGCGTGATATGGTTGGACACTATTTCCATCAGGCACACCGTGATGTAATGGCTGGTGTCGACTATTTGATTTCCATAGGCCTGGTCGATAGCAGCCGAATGGTAACCGGCGGCTGGAGTGCAGGTGGCCATATGACCAATAAATTGATTACCTTTACCAATCGTTTTAAGGCAGCCAGTTCCGGAGCAGGTGCCGTTAACTGGATTTCCATGTACGGTCAAAGTGATACACGTAGTCAGCGAACTCCCTGGTTTGGCGGAACGCCCTGGCAGAAAGATGCTCCTATTCAAAATTATTGGGAAAATTCTCCGCTCAAGGATATTTACAAAGTCAAAACACCGACCATTATTTTTGTGGGAGAAGAAGATCCCCGTGTTCCGATGCCACAATCGGTGGAATTGTACCGGGCTCTTAAGTCCAATGGTGTCCCCACCGTTTTGTACGTGGCTCCAAGAGAAAAGCATGGTTGGCGTGAACTACGGCATCGCCTGTTTAAAGTGAATGCAGAATTTGCCTGGTTCGAAAAATATGTCCATCAAAAAGATTTTAAATGGATAACAGTTCCGGAAAGTAAAAAATGAATGGTTTAACATTAATTAAAAAGGTACAACTATTTGCCCCTGAAAACCAGGGTTTACAAGATGTTTTAATTGCCGGTGAAAAAATTGTAGCCATTCAACCGGAAATAAAAATTGAAAGTAATTTTCCAATCCTGGAAATCGAAGGGCGCGGAAAGTTTCTGGTTCCCGGCTTTGTAGATAATCATGTTCACATTTTAGGCGGCGGCGGTGAGGGTGGCTTTAAAACACGTACTCCTGAAATCATGCTTGGTGATATTGTAGAGGCTGGAGTTACTACACTCGTGGGCTGTTTAGGAACCGACGGTACCACACGACATCTAAGTTCTCTGGTAGCCAAAGCCAGAGGTTTGCAGGAAGAAGGTGTGACCTGTTATGCCTATACGGGTTCGTATGAAATTCCAGTGAAGACACTAACCGGTTCCGTTCGGGACGATCTGATATTAATAGAAACGTTTATTGGAGTGGGCGAAATTGCGCTTAGTGATCATCGTGCTTCCAATCCAAGTTTTCAGGAACTGGCCAGATTGGCCGCTGATGCACATGTGGGAGGAATGCTTGCCGGTAAAAAGGGTACCATCGTTATCCATATGGGAGATGCCCGCGAACGCTTTTCGTTAATTGAAGAAGTCGTCAACAAAACACCTTATTCCATTACTCAATTTTTGCCAACTCACATTAATCGTTCGCCCGAATTGTTACAGGCGGCGTTTTCTTATCTTAAAAAGGGTGGTAACGTTGATTTGACAACCAGTGTGCCGGCTCACTTGCCGGACGGTTCTGATGCAACAGCTGCCGATGCCTTGGCCTGGTTACTTGAGATGGGCGCGCCGATTGAGCAAATTTCAATGTCTTCTGATGCCCAGGGAAGCCTTCCTGAATTTGATAAAAATGGAAATTTTATTGGACTGGGAGTAGGGAAAATTCAAAGTTTGTACCTTGAATTTAAGAAGGCTATACAGAAAAATAATATTCCGCTGGAAATCGCTCTACTCCCTGTTACCAAAAATCCGGCCAGGTTTTTGGGCCTTGAGGGGAAAGGACAGATTAAAGTTGGAAATTCGGCAGATTTACTGATCCTGGATCAGGATCTCAATTTACAATTTGTGATGGCCAAGGGACAAATCCTGATGCAACATGGGGAAAAATTAGTGAAAGGCACCTTTGAAAAATGAGATTTGTAACTCTTTTTTTAATTCTTATTAACTGGCTTGCCGCAGCTCAGTTAAAAATTGTGCACACTTTTCCTGCTCCTGCCAGCAAACCAACCGGCTTGACTGTAGTGGATTC
>CAYNLJ010000387.1:0-2501 GCA_964398005.1 uncultured Caldithrix sp.
TCCACTTGCCACGTTCATATTCTTCCTGATCGGCGGATGTCTGATTTTCTGCAATTGGTACCGTCTTCAGGCTATTTAAGGCCAGGCGAATGACAATCGTCCCTTCTTTAATGATCAAAATAAAACCCAACAATATTAATGAGATATTAAAAGGGATTGGGGGCGCTAAGGCTAACGAAAAATCACTTTCAGGTAGGTGAGAGAAAACAGCGGAGGGGAAGGTCAAGGCAAGAAAGGGTAACGCGAACAACAGCCCGTACCACCAGGCTCTGTGCTTTTCTTTATTGGGGATCATGAAAGAATCGACCAGTTGCAACAGCAGGTAAAAAACGAAGAATAGTAGGGCATGTAAAGCAGACTCAATCAAAAGAAACAACAGAACACCAAACGCCATTCGAAACCAAAAAGCTTTTAATGCTGATTTTTTACCAATGATCACCTGATCGATCTGGTAAAAAAAGAGTCTGCCGGCAAAAAATATATTTAAAAAAATAAGTGGACTATTCATCTTGAATACCTTTCAAATAACCGTTCAACTGACTTTCCAAAAATTTTTCACTTTCAACAAGAAGTGAGAAGAGCGGTTTAGTAATATGCTGAGAAATCGCCGGTTGACTCATCTTAAGACTTTGGGCGATCTCTTTTTGACGTTTGCCCTGGCGGTGCATGGTAAGAATTCTTAATTTTTCTATGGACCAGTTTTGTAAATGCAAATCAATCCAGTTTATCAATAACTCCCATGCTTTGTTCTGATTTTTTTTATCGGAACTGATCAGTAAATATTTGCGGTTGAACCTGCGGGCCAGTTCAATTGCCTCCCGCGCATTATGAAAGGCGCTGCCATCCATACCAATAGCCGCCTGCCGATTAATCGGTGTGTCGATCTGCCCCAGCCCCAGTCCAAATCGAACCTGTACCGGATTCATGGCTATTTCAAACTGATGTATTAACAAAAATAAGTCACTGGTAGTTTGCAGGACAGCCTGAAACTCATCCCCAATCGTTAAAGTTGGGGGAGAAAGGAAGGTCTCTTCAAAATGCTGTCCAAGATCAGCAATAGCCTGTGCAAAAATTTGTTGTACTTTGGCCCGATCTTTGATTTTCCTTGATTGGACAATGTCGCCGATGATCACGAAATAATCTTTTTTCATCATTTTTATAAGCCTTTTTATTATTTCGGTAACAATATAAGTAAATAACTTAACTCGTGCCTAATATAAGAAATATCCTAATAAAGTCAAGAGGGGACAAAAATTGTGGTTTCTTTTGTACTGGCAGATTAATTAATGAAGCGTAAAAAAGAAAAATGGATTCGGAGCTGAGTCGATACCAGATGACAGGATACTGAGTATTAGTTTTAATGCTCTTAATCGGTGTACCGCAATTCCCGGAGTTCAGGCCTTAAATTCCTTGCCACTTTTCAATTGTTCGGGGCGGCTTTGTCCATCATCTGTTAATGGCCATCTCGTAACCAACTTTTTCAATCTTTTAACTTCTAACTTTTAACTTTGTCCAGGCCTGAGATAGGGTTAAATACCCTTTCCTGATCAGGCTTTAAGTATTGAGAATTTTAATACCATTCAAAATTCAAAATTCAACATTCAACATTCCTTTCTTGTCAAGTCCTGAAATAGGTTTACAATCTTTAATCATGTCAATGCCTGTGTCCATTCAAACAAAATTGATATTCTTTGCTTTGGCTTAAAAAAGAGAAGGCACCAAAGTTTTTGAGGATGACAATTTGTAATCGTTTGTTACACCGCTGTTCATTTGACTGTTTTCGGGATGAAAATACTATTTTTGAAAAAATTTGCAATCCATTTATCTTGCATGTATTATAGCTTAACTAATTTTGGGGAGGAGAAAAATATGACTATCAATCTTTCAACCGCACGTCAAATAATCAAGGAATATCGTCAGGAACTGCACAAAAAGCCACATGTGCTGGCAACAGGCATTGGGTACAAGGTGGTCAATGGCAAAAAGACGGATCAATTGGCGGTCATCTGTTCAGTAGACACCAAGGTGGCCAAAAAGAATTTGCTGGAAAGCGAATTAGTTCCGCAAAGCATCAATGGTCTGCCCACAGACATTAAGCCAAGTGGTTTGTTTTACGCCTTGTTCGATCACACAGCCCGTTATCGGCCGGCGCCTGGCGGAGTGAGTATTGGTCATGTTAATATTACAGCAGGTACGCTGGGCTGTCTTGTGCAAAAGGATGGGGTGATTTACATTCTGTCAAATAATCATGTATTAGCCAACAGCAACCAGGCGGAAATCGGAGATCCTATTTTACAGCCGGGACCCTATGATGGTGGTTCCTATCCTGAGGACCATATTGCCAATTTGAGTGATTTTGTGCCTATTCATTTTGAAGGAGAAGGTGGTGGTGACAGTACTTGTTCCATTGGTAACGCAGCTGGCAGTGTTTTGAATGGCGTGGCGGCCCTGTTGGGCAGTAGAACTCGTTTAAAAGCCGTCCGCTTAAACCACACCCAGGC
>CAYNLJ010000388.1:0-2501 GCA_964398005.1 uncultured Caldithrix sp.
CATAAAAATTCGAACGGCTCGTCGCCAATGTTCTGGTACCAGTGTGGAGTGCCGGCCGGGATAAAGACCACATCATCCTTTTCAACTTCAAAAATCTGATCGCCAATGCCGATGCGTGCCTTACCGCGCAAAACAAGCTGTTCGTGTTCTACGGAATTGCTGTGTTTGGGCATGGAACCGCCGGCTTCAATAATGAAACGACGCATGGCAAAATTTGGCCCTTCCTGCGGTCCGATTAAAACCTGTTTAAAGGTGGATTCAGCACCTTCTATTTGCTCTTTTGGAAGTTCGTTCATCTTTTTCACTGACATGGATCGACCTTTCATCTTATTGTTTGGATGTTCAAAAATACAGTGTTCGCGCTTAAGTAGCAAGTTCGGAAATGAATTGAAATGTAAAGAGAATTCAATTAAGTTAAGAAAATGAGAATTTTAAGAATGAGGAATCTTCCATGTTTGATGAATATCGAAAACTGTTTCCGGTCACAGCGCAAAAAATCTATTTGAATCATGCGGCCATTTCACCATTTTCAACCCGGGTCACCGATCGCCTGGAGTGGTTTCTGGATGAACGGCAGTTCGGCACCATTGATGTTTTTCATCAGGCTGACGAACTGCGTCAAAAAACGAGGCAAATGCTGGCCCAGCTGATCAATGCCAAGCCGGAAAATATTGCCTTCATCACCAATACTTCCGAAGGCTTCAATCACCTGGTTAACGGACTGGACTGGCAGGCGGGTGATGAGATTATTATTCCGGATTGTGAATTCCCAAGTAACATGTATCCCTTTCTGAATCTGGAAAGGAAAGGAGTGGTCGTTAAAAAGGTTCCGGCAGCCGGGGGGCTTGTAGATTTAAAGCGCATTCAGCAAGCTATTACCAATAGAACACGTTTGCTGTCCATCAGCTATGTGGAATTTTCCAGTGGCTTTCGTAATGATCTTCAGTCCATTGGTCGGTTGTGCAAAGAACACGGCATCATATTTTCCGTGGATGGTATTCAGGGGCTGGGGGCCTTGCCTCTGGATGTGCAGACCTGTGGGATTGACTTTTTGTCCAACGGCGGGCACAAGTGGTTGATGGGGGCCATGGGCGCCGGTTTTATGTACATGGCTCCTGAACTTTTTAAAAAATTGCAGCCCGCTTTCACCGGCTGGTTAGCGGTAGAAAATGCCTGGCAATTTCTGGACTACCGGCTCGATTTTTTACCGGATGCCCGGCGCTTTGAATACGGCACGGCTAATTTTTTAGGTCTAACCGCTTTGTCGGCTTCGGTAGAACTGTTAAGCGAAGTCGGCCTGAGCAACGTGGAGAAACACTTACTGCAGTTGGGTGAGATGCTGGTTACCGAACTGGAAAAATTGGGTCTGACCTTTGTCAATTCCAGAGACAGGGCACACTGGTCCGGGATTTATTCCTTTAAAGCAAAAGATGCCGAGAAGCTGTTTAAGGAATTCGAGAACCAGCAGATCGTTTGTTCTTTACGCAACGGATTAATCCGGATTGCTCCTCATTTTTACAACACGCAACAGGAAATGGAGACCCTCATTCAGGTGGTTAAAAATTTTTACAAATAAGGATCAGCGTGGCAAATGAAATAGTACGTCAGTTTAAATCTGCTCATCCTGTCCATATTCAGTAACCGGCTTCATCGTGTATTCTTTCAATGGACCTGTTGAACCTCCGGACTGGTCTCGGAATTATCTCCTCCCGAATTTTGTTATTTTAAAAAGATTAAAGTTTTGTAATTGTTTTGTGACAATTGCATCGTAATTTAAGAATATGGAAGAGTCAATCATGGAAAAAAACGTTTTATTGATCGAAGATGATGCCGAGCTTTGCTCGTTGCTGGAATTGCATCTTAAGGATCTTGGCATTCAGCTGGATATTGCCAATGAGGGTAATGAAGGGCTGGAAATGGCGCTGAAAAATGATTACGCTTTGGTTTTACTTGATGTGATGTTACCCGGACTTGACGGGTTTGAAGTCTGTAAGGGCATCCGCGAGAAAAAGAAGAAATTGCCCATTCTAATGTTAACAGCCAAAAGCGAAGAGTTTGATAAAGTGCTGGGACTGGAACTGGGGGCGGATGATTACATGACCAAGCCTTTCTCCATCCGTGAATTGCTGGCTCGTGTTAAATCCATATTGAGAAGAGTAAAGGCTTTTGAAGATGAAAATGAGAAACCTGCAGAAGAGGTTTACCAGTTTGGTGATTTAGTTGTAAATGTGGCCAAACGACGTGTGCAGCTGAAAGATAAAAGCATTGAACTTACGGCAAAGGAATTTGATCTTTTGAAATTGTTCATCTCCAATCCGGGCAAGGCCTTCACCAGAGAAAATCTGTTGAACATCGTCTGGGGCTATCAGTTTTCCGGCTACGAACACACTGTAAATTCTCACATTAACCGGTTAAGAGCTAAAATTGAAGAAGACCCCTCCAATCCCCGCTACATCAAAACCGTGTGGGGCGTGGGCTACAAATTTGTTGATGAGGATGAC
>CAYNLJ010000389.1:0-2501 GCA_964398005.1 uncultured Caldithrix sp.
GGCAAAAGACTGTTCATTTTTTCTTTCCCTCCGCGCGTGCTAAATAAATCGCTCCAATTAAAGCCCCAAGTAACAGAACAGAGGCAATTTCAAAGGGTAGTAAATAATCGGTTAAAATAGCTTTTCCGATGGCAGATGTTGTTGGGTTAAGTGCCTTGTTCACGGAACGAAACCAGGGATTTTTACTTAGAATAACAGCTAAGATGATAACTACAAAAAATCCGCCGCCCAAACTTAAAAAGAAAGAATTATGAGCGGCCAGTGCTTTCAAATCATAAATTTTTTGAGTCAACAGTACACCAAATAAAATTAGAACCAGGATACCGCCGACATAGATGATGATTTGCGTCACCGCTAAAAAATCGGCACCTAAAAAAATGTAGATTCCGGCAAAACCCATAAAAGTAAATAACAGAGCAAAGGCCGAATAGATGATTTTATTGGCAAAAGCCACGATAGCTGCCGAAAAAATGGTAAAGGCTAAAATGGCGTAAAATAGTACTTCCTGCATTTCCATTAACAGATCTCCAGTTTATTTCTTTTATGTTAAGAAAATGATCCTACTTGGCTGTCGGGTTGGTCCCGGCATTTGCTTTAGCAGCTGCCAGTGCAGCTTTTTTTTCTGCTTCACGTTTCTGTAATTCTGCAACCTGTTCTGGTGTGTAATTGGCAAAATGAAAATTCAGATTCGAACGATCGTCCTGTGCATATTCATAATCAGGAGTCATGTAAATACAATCCGTTGGACAGGGAAAAGTACATAAATTGCAGAAACAGCATTTTGACATATCGATATCAAACTTGGTGACATGAAAAGGTTTCTTTTTCCCATTTGATGTCAACCCAAGGTCTTCATCCTTATCGGCTTTAATGGTGTCGATTTCGATGCAATCTACCGGGCAGGCACGTTCGCACTGGCGGCAACCGATGCAATCATCAATATTCACGTACAATTGCATTCTGGAACGTGGCGGAAGTTCCACCTTTTCTCTGGGATATTGCACGGTGACCGAAGGCTTAAACAGGTGCCGTAAGGTAACACCCATACCAATCAGAATGGTAGCAACCGCTTCATATATGTTTCTGAAATATTCTCTCATCGTTTTAATCCTCTTTAAAGAGTTAGCACTCGCCAAAAACTAATGATAATCACCAAAGCAAAGGAAAAAGGTAACAACACTTTCCAGGAAGTGTACATCAGCTGGTCCACACGAACGCGTGGTAAGGTCCAACGCAACCACATCTGGACGAACACCAGGAACAATACTTTTCCCATAAACCAGAATGGACCCGGGATGAAATCCAGAAAACCGAAAGGAGCTAACCAGCCGCCGAGAAAAGCAGTGGTAGCAATAGCAGAAACAATAAACATGTTGGCGTATTCAGCCAAAAAGAAAAAAGCAAAACGCATGCCGGAATATTCGGTGTGAAATCCGGCAACCAGCTCCGATTCAGCCTCCGGCAGGTCAAATGGTGTTCGGTTAACCTCGGCCAGAGAGGCAATAAAATAAATAATGAATGCAATAAACATAAAAGGAAAGTAGTGAAAGGCATTCCAGGAGAGAATATTCCCCTGTTGGCTTTCAACAATTTTTTGCATGCTTAGTGAACCACTGATCAAGACCACCGGAATTAAGGAGAGGCCGATGGGCAATTCGTAAGAAATAATCTGTGCTACCGAGCGCATGGCACCGTAAAGTGACCATTTGTTATTTGAAGACCAGCCTGCCATTAAAATGGCAATCACTGCGATGGAAGAAATGGATAAGATATAAAGCAAACCTACGTTAAGATCTGCGGGAATAAAATTTCTGCTCCAGGGCAACACGGCAAAGCTGGCTAAACTAACGGCAAAAACGATCATCGGCGCTATTTTAAATAATAATTTGTCAGCCTTGTCAGGAATAATGTCTTCCTTCATCAAAAGCTTTAAAGCATCGGCAATAGTTTGTGCCCATCCATGCCAGCCGCCCACTTCCATTGGGCCAAGACGGTCCTGCATGTGTGCCGAAACTTTTCGTTCCAGCCAAACGGCAAACAAGGCAAACACAGCAGCTACACCAAAGAAAACCAGCGCAGCTACCAGGGCAACAATGGTAACTTCAAGCCAAAAGGGGAGCTGCTTTAAAGCAGGAACAAGATCAACAGCAAATTTCAATAATGGTCCCATACCTTCCTCATCTTAGTTCGTTAGCGATCAATTTCTCCAAGAACGATATCAAGACTACCTAAAATGGCTACCAAATCGGCCACCATGGTTCCCGGGGCAACCGCAGGCAACACACTTAAATTACTAAAGGCCGGTGCCCGTACTTTTACGCGAACCGGATTTTTACCACCATCCGAAACGATGTAATAGCCCAACTCACCACGCGGTGTTTCAGTACGAAAATAAATCTCACCGGCAGGTACACGTACGTTTTTGGGTACGGTTTCTTTGGCATCACCATCAGGAATTTGTTCAACGGCCTGGCGGATGATTTTAGTGGATTCTACCATTT
>CAYNLJ010000390.1:0-2497 GCA_964398005.1 uncultured Caldithrix sp.
AATGGGCGTCCTGATCTCCCTTTACAATGTACTTTACATCCACAAAATCCCCGCCAATCTTTTTGGCGATGTCGGCGTAGGTGCTTAAGGTCGTAACCACGTTAAGCCTGGTATTACCTGAAACCATTTGCACAGTAATCAGCATCAGAACTAAAATATATTTAAATGCTTTCATATCGCCTCCTATTCCCTTTAATAGCGTTCATGTTTGTGCGGTCCGGCCGCCCAGGTAAGTTGCAAGCGGATCAAATGATTGGGCTCTTCAACCACATTTCCATTCTGGTAATTGTACTGCAAGCGCAAGCGCACCCAATGACTTTGCCACCAGGTGAGATATGGTACAATCTGGTAAATATTTTTACCGGAATTCTGGGCAGTAAAGGGCTGCGTGTAGTCAAAACGCAAACCGGCGTACCAGCGTTCATTAAAACGGTATTCCAGGTAGGAATACCCTCCCCAGGTTTTAATATTATTTTGGGAAAGCGAATCCTCCTTATCAGCATAAAAAAGTTCGCTTCGCCAGGTAAGCGAATGATAATGCGCGCGGTTAAGCGGTTCCCAGTTCAAAGTCAGATCCAGCCCGCCCAGTTTGGTCAAACGTCTTTTTTCTTTAAGCAGTTTTCCATCTGAATAGCCGCGTTGATTATTCTGACCAATCATGCCGGTCAGGCCGATTTCCAGGTAAGTATCGGAATTTAAATCGTAATAATTTTTTAAATGGCCCAGAATCGCTGGGAAGGAAAACAACTCACCGGAGAACAGATGATCGTTTTGCCCATTGGTAATTTGCAATGTCAACGAATTGGCATGGGCCCATAATTTAGGCATTAACCAGTCAATTGAAAAACCAGTCTGATTTAACCCCTCTTCACCTAAAATTGTAGTCATGGCCAAGGGAAAATCAAATTGATCAAGGGAATGTTCATGCCAGCGGTTAATAATGCCAAATTGCTGGCGGAACTTTCCGGCCGTTAATGCAATGTTTCTAAAAAGATTGGTCCAGGTGACATAGGCTTCTCCCAATTCAAAGCCCTCAGGTGTGAATTCCAGGGCCAGTTTTGTTACACTGAAAGGATCGAGGTTACTCTGCACGTGAATGCCGATGACTCTGAAATAAGCACCTGTTCTTTGATCTTCGCTAAAGCCATCTTTGTTTTGCACGCGCTGCAAAGAAACATCTCCGGTCACACTGATTTCCGGATTAAGTGCCTGCAGAGAACGCTGTCCGCTTTTAAAAACCTTTGGCTCACCTTCTTCTTTGGATGCCGAGCTGGCCTCCTGCAATGCCTCTTCTTTCAACCTCTGCAGTTCAGATTCTTCCTGTGCTTCTTCCAGTTGATGGAGTCGTTTTTCCAAAATTTTGATCCGGACTTGCAGAGAATCCAGATCGTTTTCCTTATTTTGCTGGGCAAACAAGGGCTTGCCTGAAGCAAACAGCAAGGCAAAAAGCAAAACAAATAATAAAAGTTTTTCTGGCATTTTGGTAAAAGCCATACTCACCTCCACGATAGAAATTAAAAAAACAAAATAGTAATTAATCAGAATAAAACTTAAAGGGAAAGAGAGGGAGGTGCTCGCGAGAAGTTGACATCATTAAAATAAGTTAAGACCGGTTGCCGATACTTAAGTGGTTGAAAAATTAAGGCCCGGAAATAAGGCTGGATGTTAGCAAGTGGTAAAAATGGTTCAAAATGAATGGAGAGACTTAAAATGTAAGCCGGACAGGAAGCATTTTCTGTCTGAGCAGGCAAATGGTTATGGGCCAGGTTGCCGACGGAGACGGTAAAAAGTAAAACCAGCCCTAAACCAATGATGAATGTTTGTTTCAAATATTTTTTTGGCATCCTGTCCGTTCTCAGAATTTCAGATTTTCAACAAGTTAAACATAATTAGAATGCAAAAAATTTCAAAAATTTGCTTTTTTTAGATTCCAACTTACCGATGGCGTTACATTTTCTCCTTGCTATTTTCGTTTTCCAAAACTTTTACTACCGGTTAATTGCCTGGTGATGCCTTCTACTCTACCGTCTTTTACATGGAACGTTACTTCCAGCTCCAACTCCTTCGAGTAAAAAAGAGAGTCGTTTTCGGCAAATAATGGCACCCAGTAATCGGATTTGGCCTGGGCTTTTAAATGATCTCCATCTTTACGGATTTTAAAAATCCAATCGCCGAACTGATAATCGCCTTCATAAAGATCGAGTAACTTTTTTGCTACGGTGACTTCTTTTCGTTGTCCGGCCGATTCGCCAATTTCACGAATCCAGATATTGCGAAAACGCACCGGATTACCGTGATCCTGTAAAGCCAGATAGCCTTTTTCCGAATGAGGCTGGTATGGTCGTGCTTTCAGCCAGTCGGTGGGTCCCCATAATTCGGCATTGTCGTGAACCAGCACACCATTGTGGAAAACCGTCATGCGCGCCTTACGAATCAAATTACCCTCTTTGTCCCAGCGCGGGCCATGGAAAATGATGTCGTAAGTCTGCCATTCCCC
>CAYNLJ010000391.1:0-2484 GCA_964398005.1 uncultured Caldithrix sp.
GAATTCATCTTTCTTTTGCTAATGACATTCATCACCAGTGTCATTGCTCAAAATAAAATCACGGTATTAGTAGAAAATTCTGATGATCGTCAGCCGCTGATCGGCGCCAACGTCTATTTTGATTCCTTACAAATCGGCGCCTCTACCGAAGCCAATGGTCGGGCGTTCATCGATCATATTCCAAATGGCCGGCACACGCTGATTGTGTCCTACATCGGTTTCCAGACTAAAAAGCTGGTTTTGGATTTTCCACGAAAAGATCAACAACAGTTGTTAACGGTTTTGCTGGAACCGGCGCCTTTCAGCAGCGAGCAAATTGTAGTCAGTTCCACACGCAATAATAGCATTGTTGCTAAAGCGCCGGTACGTATTCAAGTTCTGGGTAAAGAAGAAGTACATGAAGAAATTACCATTCAACCCGGTAATCTTTCAAAATTTTTGGGAGAATCAAGCAGCATTATCAGTCAACCAGTTTCATTAACCAATGGCCTGGTGTTCTTTCGTTTGCAGGGCTTACCGGCACGCTATACACAAATTCTCAAAGACGGATTCCCGGATTTCGGCGGGCTGGAGCGTGGATTTGCTGCTTTGCAAATTCCACCGCTGGATTTGAAACAAATCGAGATCATGCGCGGTTCCTTTTCGCCGCTCTACGCCAATGGCGCCGTTGCCGGTATGATTAATCTGATTAGTAAAAGGCCGACGTCCCAACCCCATTTTGAACTCATCCTCAACCGCACAGATAAACAGGGAACAGACATCAGCTCATTTTTCAGTACGACTTCGGGCAAAATGGGCTTAACTTTTTTAGCCAGTCAGAGCCTACAGAAGGCCATTGACATAAATCATGACGGTTTTAGTGATTTCCCACAATTAAAACAAACGATGCTTAATCCCAAATTATTTTACAATTTTAGCTCAGGCACATCTTTAATGATCGGTTTAACATCCTTCTTCGAAAATAGGAGAGCAGGCGATCTGCAAGCTGTGCAACATAAATTTAACACAGAACATTTTGCTTTCGAAGAATATTCGACCAAGCGGTCAGGCTTAAATCTGCTTTTCAAACATACCTTTAAAGACAGCAGCCAGATTAATGTTAAAAATTCCTGGCAGAATGTAGAACAAACCGCAATATTTACGACTTCGCTGTTTTCTGGTAATCAAACATTTAACTTTAATGAAATAAGCTATTTTAAACCCTGGGGCAAACACAAGCTCATTGGTGGCTTTACTTTGATATCTGATTCCTTCCATCAACAAAAGGAAGACATAAGTCTATTGTATGATTACCAGTTTAAAACCGTTGCTCTTTTCGTTCAGGATGACTGGCAGATTGCGCCGCAATGGACGCTTCATGGGGCGATGCGTTGGGATTACCGCGACAAGAAGAATACATTTTTTCTGCCTCATGCAGCTATTCTGTTTAATCCGCTCCCATATCTCAATTTGAGAATTTCCGGTGGATTGGGTTACTACCTCCCAACATTAAATGAAGTCTTTCCTCATGATGTTTTTTACACCTATAAGATCTCAAAATCTACAAAGTTGCACTCGGAAAAGTCACAGGACATGGCGATTGACGCTACCTACCATCTGCTTTGGAAAGAATGGGCTTTAAGTTTGAATCAGGCCATTTACGCCACCCGGGTTAATCGCGCCCAACTTGCGGAATATGAGCCCAATGGCGCATTCCTATGGTCTGATTATGACGCATCATTATTTGCCAAAGGGGCCGAAACCCATTTAATATTGAATGCCGAGGATTTTGAATTTTTTATCGATTACAACTTTGTTAAAGTCGAAAAATCATGTGCGGATTTTAAGGGGTTGCTACCGCTTACTCCAAAGCACAAATTGAACTTTACGGCAACCTACGAAAAAGAGGGCAACTGGCGTAGCGGCATTGAGGCCTTTTATACCGGTAAACAGTTTTTGGAAAATGACACGCAGACAAGGGACTATTTTATTTTTGGCTTGATGTTTGAGAAAAAATTGAAATATTTTTCGGCCATTTTGAATATCGAAAATATTTTGGATGAACGGCAAAGCAAACACGAACAGATTATTACCCTGCAGCATGGTGTTCCCTCCTTCAAAGCGCCCTACATGCCCAATGAAGGACGGGTCATTAATTTTGCCCTGTGGTTTCAATTTTAATCTTTCACCAAAAAGGAGTTTCAGATGTTTAAGATATTTCTGTTATTATTTTTAAGCTTCACCTTTTGTAGCTCTCCCAATTCGAACAAATCCAAATACAATCCACCAGCCGATCACACGATTAGCAAAGATGGGGCCAAACACAAACCGGGTTTAAACGACCCGCTTAAAAATTGCACATCCTGTCATGGCAATGATTTGAAAGGGGGAACGGCTGGCGTTTCCTGTTACGAATGCCATGGTAAAAAATGGTGATTTCAATTTTTTAGAAAACATTCTTCAAAAAACCATAAGTTGGGTATTCAATAATCTTAAATTTTGAAT
>CAYNLJ010000392.1:0-2482 GCA_964398005.1 uncultured Caldithrix sp.
CACAACACCATGAACAATTCAAAAGCGTTCCTTTAGACTCGGCTGCCAGGTACATAAAAAAAATACTGACCAATGAACTTAAAAGACAGCGCATTGCTGACTTGCTGGATTCTCTGCGGACAGGCACACGTCTTGAACGTTTTCCGGAACGGATTCATGAGTATTACGAAAAAATTCAGTCACAATAAGTGTAAAAGGATTTTTTATGCAACTCCATCCTGTCGACATTTTGATCATTGTCTTTTATCTGGTGGCCGTCGTGGCCATTGGGTTTTTAATTCGTAAAAAGGCCGGCGAGAACCTGGAATCATACTTTTTAAGCGGGCGCGCTATGCCCTGGTATTTTTTGGGTCTGTCCAATGCTTCTTCCATGTTCGATGTAACGGGCACCATGTGGTTTGTGGCCATTTTGTTTGTTTATGGTTTAAAGGGAGCCTGGTTGCCCTGGCTGTGGCCTACCTTTAATCAGGTCTTTTTGATGATCTACCTGGCGGTCTGGATTCGGCGCTCGGGAGTGGTCACCGGCGCCGAGTGGATGGAAACACGTTTTGGCAACAGTCGTGGCGGGGAACTGTCCAGACTGAGTATTGTGGTTTTCGCCCTTGTTTCGGTGGTCGGTTTTCTTTCTTATGCTTACCAGGGGATTGGCAAGTTTGCTGCGGTATTGCTGCCCTGGGGCTATTCTCCGGAAACGTACGGTGTCGTTTTAATGATTATCACCACCATCTACGTCATTTTGGGTGGCATGTACAGTGTCGTTTTTACGGACATCATTCAGTTTGTCATGTTGACCATTGCTTCCCTGATCATTGGTGTGGTGGCCATGGTTAAAGTTTCACCCGAACAATTAGCTGCAGTGGTTCCGGAGGGCTGGCATCAGTTGTTCTTTGGCTGGCATCTTAATCTTGACTGGCAGAACATTCTACCTGCTGTCAATCAAAAAATTGCCTCCGATGGTTTTGAATTGTTTGGCATCGTCTGGATGATGATTCTCTTTAAAGGCCTGCTGGTCAGTATGGCCGGTACGGCACCCAATTACGACATGCAGCGTGTGCTGGCCACGCGCAGACCAAAGGAAGCATCGTTCATGAGCGGGATTGTTTCGGTTGCTCTGGTGCCACGCTGGTTCATGATTGGCGGTATTACCGTGCTGGGCCTGGTTTACTTCATGCCCCAGCTTAAGGTCATGGGACCGAATATTGACCTGGAAATGCTTATGCCTTACGTCATTCAAAACTTTTTACCGATTGGGGCGGTGGGCATCATCATTTCAGGCCTGCTGGCCTCATACATGTCCACCTTTGATTCTACGGTCAATGCCGGAGCTGCCTATGTGGTCAATGATATTTACGTCAAATATTTTAATCCAAAAGCTTCTTCAAAAAAAATCATTCGCGTCAGTTATCTGGCCTCGTTTGGCATTGTGCTGTTGGGTATTTTCTTTGGCTTGATGTCTACCTCCATTCATACGGTAATGCAGTTCATCGTTTCCGGATTGTACGGCAGCTACACGGCGCCTAACATTTTAAAGTGGCACTGGTGGCGTTTTAATGGGTACGGTTATTTCTGGGGAATGGTCAGCGGTCTGGCGGTAGCTCTGGCTCTGCCGGTGTTGTTTCCTTCACTGAACATGTTAATTGGCTTTTTCATCATTTTTCTGATTTCCATGGCCGTCAGCATTGGAGTCAGCCTGATTACCGAGCCCGATGACGAAGAAGTACTCAAGTCTTTTTACAAAAGCGTACGTCCCTGGGGCTTCTGGAAACCCATTCAGCAACAGGTGGTAGCAGAAGACCCACAGTTTAAACACAACAGCAGCTGGCAGCGTGATCTGGTCAATGTGGCGGTGGGCATCGTCTGGCAGTTCAGTCTGGTGATTCTGCCCATCTATCTGATCATCAAACAATTTGATGCGCTGGCCGTTACCCTGTTCATTCTGCTGGCGACCAGCTACTTTCTGAAAAAGAACTGGTTAAATCATCTCGAGGATTAAAGGAGAATGCATCAATGGAATCATTCAAAAAATTGTGGATTTTAATCATGGTGTTATTAACCACTTTGCAGGCAGGCGTCATTAAAAATTTTGTTCAGGTGCGAGATGGCCGTCTGATGGACGGTGAACGGGAGTTACAGTTTTTTTCCATGAACATTCCCAATCTGTTACTGATAGAAGACAACATGCCCTTTAATGAAAAAAATCCCTGGCGGCTGCCAGATCGTTTCGAGATTTACGATGCGTTGTTGTCCATCAAGCAGATGGGGGGACAGGTAGCACGTACCTACACCATCACCGTTTACCGGGAAGATGATCTACCGGGCACCCCCAAACACGTGCTGGCACCCGGTAAGTTGAACGAACAGGCTTTTCGCTCTCTGGACACAGTACTGGCTGTGGCCAATGAACTGGGCGTAAGGTTGATTATTCCCCTGGTGGACAACTGGAAATGGATGGGCGGCATCGGGCAATACGCGGCCTTCAGGG
>CAYNLJ010000393.1:0-2474 GCA_964398005.1 uncultured Caldithrix sp.
TTGATTTCCTGCGTGATTCAGCAGAAATCGAGGTCTTTTACAACGAACGAAAGGATTCAAAATGAAAAAGAATTTTCTAAGTCTGTTTATTGCTTTGCTGATTGTCTTGCCTGTTCCATTTTATGGCCAATCGGTAGAAAACAATTTTCAGCAACGCTATTCAACTTCTATCGAATACAAGGCAAGTAAAAAATTTAGTTTTGTGCTAAGCCCTGAAATCAGAACGAAAAACAATGCCATTAGCATTGATGAATATCTGATGGAAGGAGCTGTGGGGTATGAGTTGATCGATTGGTTTGAATTGGGTGGCCGCTATCGTCTGCGTAATAAGTCTTCAAAAACATTGCAACGTTTTGCAATAGAAGCATCCGTAAAAAGGAGCCTTGGACGGTTTGCACCTTCCCTACGCTTAATGTTAACCAATGAAAATGAAATCGGAAGTAATGCTCCTTCAGAAAAACTGTGGCGAACACGCTTTAAACTGAAATACAAACGATTGACCAGAATCTTAAATCCCTACTCATCCATTGAGGCATTCAGAAATTTAGATGAGAACGAATGGCAGAAGATGCGATATTTGATTGGCGCCCAGTTTCGCCTGAACAAGTATTTTCAATTGGATTTACAATACAAGTTCGATTACTTCCTGTCCAAATTTCAAAATGATCATATTATTGGACTTAATTTAAAAATTAAACTTTAGAGGAGATTCAGTGATGAAACGTATTAGTTTGTTGATTTTAATGGTCGCGATCCTGGGGATGTCTCTCTTCGGTTGCCGCAAAAACAATGGTGTGGAGGCCTCTACCGAAGAAGATTTGCAATCAACTTATCCGGACTGGTCGGAAGAAACGCACAGTAATGCCGTTGATCCCGACTATGACGTTGTTTTTGCCCAGGATCAGGTTTTGCGGATTGATTTAAAAATCAGCGAGGAAGAATGGCAAATCATGCAATCCGATTTAAACAGCTTGTTTAGTTCAACTGGTGGGCCCGGGCATGGACCGGGACAGACGATTGTAACGGATGATCCGGTTTGGGTAAAGGGTTCGGTGTTCTTTAATGGTAAGGAATGGTACCATGTGGGGATTCGCTACAAAGGGAACTCCAGCCTGATGTCGGCCTATCGCTCGGGCATTAAAAAGCTTTCCTTTAAGCTCGATTTTGATCAGTTTGAAGAGGAGTTTCCTCTGTTAAAGGATCAAAGATTTTATGGTTTTAAACAATTAAACCTGAAAAACAATTTTGATGATCTTTCTTTAATGCGTGAAAAAGTAGGTTCGGATCTGTTTCGTGAGTTTGGGCTGGCCTCTCCGCAAACCGCCTTTTGTGTGGTGTACGTAGATTACGGTGATGGACCGCAATACTATGGAGTGTACACCATTGTAGAGGAAGTTGATGATTCGGTAATCAAAACACAATTTGCAGATGGCTCGGGAAATTTGTACAAACCGGAGGGGCAAGGCGCTACCTTTGCTCAGGGCACGTTTAATGAAGCAGACATGAACAAGAAGACCAATGAAGATGACGGGGATTACTCCGATGTGCAGAGCCTGTACGAAATTTTAAACAGCGATTTGCGTACCAGTGATGTAGAAGCCTGGAAAAAACAACTGGAAGCCGTTTTTGATGTCGATGTGTTTTTGAAATGGCTGGCTGCCAACACGACCATCCAGAACTGGGATACCTATGGTAGAATGACACACAACTATTACCTGTATCACGATCCCACAACAGACAAATTGATCTGGATTCCCTGGGACAACAACGAGGCTTTTCAGCAGGGTAAGCAAGGCGGGGCTTTGTCGCTCAGTCTGAATGAAGTCAATGCCAACTGGCCCCTGATTCGTTACCTGATTGATGTACCGGAGTACAAGGAAAAGTACAAAGCTTACTTAAAGCAGTTTGTGGAAGAGGTGTTCTATCCTGAAAAAATGACGGCCTTGTATGATCAATATTACGATCTTTTAAAAGAATATGCCTACGCTGAACAAACGGGCTATACCTTTTTACGCAGTCCTTCGGATTTTGACAATGCGGTTAATGAACTGAAAAATCATGTGCAGAGCCGGGTAGATGCTGTGCTCAATTATTTACAACAATGAATAGTCGCGAAAAAAGGTTTTAGCCACAGATTCACACAGATTTAGTTTTTAGAAGAAAGATGGAGCGTATTTTAACAATCTAAAAAGAACTAAGCTGAAATGTTTCTAAACATAGCGCTAAGGGCGGGAGTACACCTCGCCCTTATTTTTAGCAGTTAAAGCCTGTTGTCAAATTTTGATGGCAGATTTTTTTTAATTCAAACGCAAGATTTTTACAGGAATGACGTCAAAATCAGTAAAAGAAACAAAATGGGAGAATCGAAATGGCTATTAACAGCATCGACGGTTGCATCGGATGCAAAACCTGTGTGCAGACCTGCCCGACCGATGTACTGCGCATCGATGAAAAGACGGGCAAGGCGGTCATCA
>CAYNLJ010000394.1:0-2469 GCA_964398005.1 uncultured Caldithrix sp.
TACACTAACTTATTAAGATCATTCAAAATTTAAAACTCAAAATTCAAAATTTTTTTCAATAAACAGTGATCTTATGTAGTTTTAAATAGAGTTGCAGTCCTGACACACTGCATTTAAAAGGCGGCCAATACTTTTTGCCGGTCGATCTGAAAATCGTTGTACAGCAGTTTGTAGGCCCAGTAATTTTTAAGAACGTGTTTTACGTAATTGCGCGTCTGTTCGTATTCAATGTTTTCAATAAAGCCGTCCGTCTGATCTGCAAAGGCGAATTTTTCCCAGCGTTTTACGCGATGCGGTCCGGCATTGTAGGCAGCTAACATTTTGGCCTTGTCGTTTTTAAATTGTCGTTTTAACTGTTTTAAATAGAGGGTACCCAGATGAATATTGAATTCCGGGTCAAATAGCTGGCTGTTATTTCTCAACCGGGAACCAGCCAAAAAGGCCATATCTCTGGCCGTAGCCGGAATCAACTGCATCAGGCCATAGGCGTTGGCGTAGGACCTTGCCCGATGATCAAAGGCACTTTCCTGTTTAATCAACCCCAAGACCAGCTCCTTTTCCAACCGGTAGCGTTGACAGTAACGATCCACAATTTGGTCGTAGTAGTACGGGAATCGTTCACGCAGGATGAACAACTTTTCGCTGTAAGAGAGATTACGGTAAAAGCGGCTGTTGATCTGGTCATAAAGGCGGTAAGCGCGACCATACTCTTTTAAACGTTTGTACGTCTCGGCCAGGGCAATCCATTCCTGAAGTTCACTGCGGTCAATCTTTAAAGTGGACAGTTCTGCCAGAGCATAGGAACGACCCAGAATATCATTCAGCAAAAAGACCCGTTCAAAATGGTCGATGTGTTTTTGAAATCCCTTGCCATAATAATTCAAAGGATTGCGAATATTCTTGAAAGCTTTAATTAAAGAATTGGTGGAATCCACATACTCTTTTTCCAGCAGGTAGCTTTTAAGGCTGTAGTAATCATCCCACATATTTTGTGCCAGGTCGCGTCGGATGCGGCTGGCCGTTAAGGTATCGTTTTTCATTTCCCGGCAGAGACTGACCCAATAGGCGGCCCGGGCTTTAAAGCTGTCTCGGGTGCGGCTAAAGCGGATTTTGTTAAACACTTGTTCTGCCTGATCGACCTTGCCCATCTTCAACAGGCCGAACCCGTAGCGGAAACGGGCTTCCTGAGCCAGGTGAGATCTGGGCCAGTGTTTAAATAACTGCTGATAAAGTTCAATTGCCTTTCCAAATTCCGCGCGACGTTCTCTCAGCAACGCCACTTTCCAGATCACCTCTTTGGCCATGCGCCGGCGTGGATAGCGTTTGGCATAATCAATATAAGCATCAATACCCTGGTTTATTCTACCCAGAGCAAGATAAGCCCTGGCCAGATAAAGGCGAATCTTCGGTTCAAGAGATTTATTGGTTAAATCCTTTAAAAGCGATTTAAAGCCATACAAGGCGGTGGAATACTTACCCTGCGCATAATAGTTTTTTAACAGAGCAAATCGCGCTTCTTCCTGTAGTTTTTTATCCTTCGTCTGACGAATAAATTTTTCCAGCTTCAAACGAAGTTCTTCAAAGCGCCGGTGTTTACTAAGAACAGGGTAGATCTTTAAAAAATTTTCCTGATACCATTGCGGCGCTTTTTTCTCCAATTCATCCACTAATTGTTCGGTGACATCATCGGACGGGTACTTTTTAATGATTTGTAAATATTCTTTCAAAGCCACCTTCTGCTTCCCCTCCAGCCACAGGCAGTCGGCAACCCTTTTTCTGAACGTGACTTTATGTTCCTTTTTGACTTTTCGATCGATCGCCAGCTGGTAATATCTTCGAGCCTTTTCATAATTTTTTTGCAGAAAAAAATGATCCGCCAGCCGAATTAAGAGGGAATCGGCCAGAGGTCTTTTGGCCTGTTGTTTAATGAATTGCAAAGCCATGTCAACGGCAGCAGTTGTATCCACCGGCCAGATGCTTTGGATGAGAAAATAGGAACTGTACTCGGGTAAGAAGCCATCTTCATTTAACTCTTTGAAGAGTTTTTGAGCTTTTTGATAACGGCCATTCTGCAGAGCTGCGTAGGCGAATTTGAATTTGAGATCATTAGGCAGTTGGGGTTCAATTTTCAGCAAATAATTTTGCAGGGAATCATAATAGGCATAAAAATCCTTTTTTTGGTACAAAAGGTCCAGCTTTTCGACAATCAGTTGACGTTCCTGCAGATTATTCCAGTTAGAATTAAAGATCGCCTGAAAGTCAAGCAATACAAAAATTAGAGTTATGACAGGTAACCAGTTAAGATTTTTCATGGATTAAGCGTCCGGCTTAGTTGTTCCATTATTTTTATTATCTTCGTCCAGAAAAAGTTGCGATCTTAATTTAAAGTCAACTTTTGTTCACAAACGCGACATAAATCAATTTATTTATGATAATTAAAAATTAATGAAAATCAAATTTTCTTACAGG